>CAZDXC010000001.1:213258-221803 GCA_964509675.1 Candidatus Woesearchaeota archaeon | reverse complement strand
CTGCAGGCTGTGTTGGAGATACTGTCGGAACAGATTGGCTTTCTGTCGGTGCATTCTTTGTTATCCCTCCCCCTGGCGCATTAACAGTATAAGTTGCTGTAGCAGCACCTGTATTCCCTACAATGTCTGCAAAAGTGCAAGTTGTTGTATATGTTCCTACTTGGGATGTAGAAGGTTTTGTTTCATAATCTGTTAAACTACTGTTAATTCCTGAAAATACATCACTCGGAGTGCAGGTGCATGTGACTGTTCCTCCAACTGTAACAGAAGCAGGAGAACATGTGAATACTGCTGTTGGGTTAATTGTGTCTACTGAAAATTTTGCTAAGTAAATATCATAATTTATGCTTATATTAGCCTGTCCAGTAACATAAACTTCTCCTGTAGAAGGACCTGTAGCTCCTCCATATCCATAAAAATCCCCTCCGACAGTACTATTCCATAAATTACTTCCGGATGAATTGAATTTTCCTAAATATAAATCACTGGTTCCTGAACTGGTCCAATAAGAAGCTCCTGCAACATAAACATTTGAACTATTATCTAATGTGATTCCATAACCATAGTCATCACCACTTTGAGGTCCATCTATTGTGGCATTCCAGAGATTGCTTCCGGATGAATTGAATTTCCCAACATAAATATCAAGATTTGTGACACTACTCCAACGCGAACTTCCAGAAACATAAATATTTCCTGAGGAATCTACTGTAGCACTATATCCCACATCAACACCATTTAGGGGATTGTCTATTGTGGCATTCCAGAGATTGCTTCCGGATGAATTGAATTTTCCCAAATATAAATCATCACTAGTAGCAGAACTCCAATAACTATATCCTACAACATAAATATTTGAATAATTATATACTGTAATTCCATAACCTATATCATAATCATGCTGTGGACCATCTATTGTGGCATTCCAGAGATTGCTTCCGGATGAATTGAATTTTCCGATATAAATATCATAAGTTGATTCATTACTCCAACGAGAAAGCCCTGTAACATAAATAGAACCATTATTATCTACCGCAACACCATAACCTTCAGAATAATTTCTAGGCCCACTCATTATAGCATTCCAGAGATTGCTTCCGGATGAATTGAATTTCCCCAAATATAAATCAAACTTTAATGCATCATTCCAATGACCATATCCTACAACATAAATAGAACTATCATTATCTACTGCAATATCTTGCCCCGAATCAACACCACTTAGAGCACCATTTACTGTAGCATTCCATAAATTACTTCCAGATGAATTGAATTTCCCAAGATAGATATCATTTGATTTCCTTCCAGCAACATAAATATATGAATTGTTATCTACTGCAACACCTTTACCTGTATCATCATAACTAGGGTTAGATAATGTCGTATTCCATAAAACAGCAGCTGGATTTTCTGCAGTAATGAAAAAATAGAAAAAGGTTGCAATTACAAAAAATATAAAAATAAATATTATTGATTTCCCTCTTTTACCCTCTTTCATAATTTATCTGAGTAAAACAGATTTAAAAATATTGCTATGTTTTTTTAATTATTTCCATTTGACTTCAACTTCGTTAGTTCTTCCGGAGGCTTGCCCTACGCAAGAATTGGCGACTACTTCCATTTGACTTCTATGTCGTCAGTTCTTTGTCTCGGTTTTATATCCAAATCACCAAGATTATTATGTGATATTTTAATTCCACTGTTAAACATTATTTCTCCAAGAAAAGCAATCATTGCTCCATTGTCAACGAGAAGAGAATTTTCAGGAACAAATAATTTTGCTTCTCTTTCCTGACACATTATTCTGCACATGTTTTGTAATCTTGTATTGCATGCAACTCCTCCCCCAAGAAGCAATTCTTTTTTTCCTGTGTGAGCCAATGCACGCTCTGCAGTTTCAACAAGCATTGCGAAAACAGTTTCCTGCATGCTAAAAGCAAGTTCTTCTTTTGAGTATTTTTTGCTGTTGATTTTTTGTTTTAAATTTGTAAGAATTCCTGAAAGAGAAATATCCATTCCTTTAACAACATAAGGAAGTTGAATGTAATTTTTATCTTTTTCCGCGAGCTTTTGAATTGTCGGACCTCCTGGAAATCCCATTCCTAAAAGCCTTGCAAAAGTGTCAATGAAATTCCCAACCCCCAAATCAAGAGTCTCTCCGAATATTCTGTATCTTCCTGAAGCATAAGCGATTATCTGTGTGTTTGCTCCAGAAACATAAAGCATAACAGGATTTTCAGCATTTGTGAGCCTTCCAATTTCCAGATGTGCAATGCAATGATTGACAGGAATAATTGGTTTTTTTAATTTCTTTGAAAGTTGTTTTGCAAATTTCATTCCTTCCAACAGGCAAGGAGCAAGCCCAGGGCCCTGAGAAAATGCAATTATATCAATCTCTTTTTCATTGATTTTTGCTTCTTTCAGGGCAACAAGGTAAATTTGTTCTTTTATCTCTTTATGATGTTCAGCGGCTTGTTTTGGAATTATGCCTCCACTTTTTGTAGTGTAAGTGTCCTTAACATTTGATATGACTTTTCCATTTCTAACAATTCCAATTCCAAATGTATGTGCTGTGCTTTCTATTCCCAAAACTGTTGTCATATATTTTTAATCGAATATATATTTATAAATTCATTTATACAAATTATGGCAGATGCAACTTAAAAAACTCATACCTGCACTAGGACTCTGTGCAGCACTTTTTTCATTTTCTCCAAAAGCAAATGCAGAAACTAATATCAATCTTTTTCCTAACCAACCATTTAGCACAATAACTATGACTGACCCCGATATTTATCAAACAAAGATAAAATTTCCTGAAACTTTTTTTTCAAAAAAATCTTTGCCGGAAATTGCTTCTTATATTTCAATAGCAAAAACTCTGCCTTTGGTTTCTTTAGATTTTGGGTTTGGAGCCAGAAAATTAATTCTAAGTTTACCTTCAGAAAGAAGAGAAGCATCAAAGTTAGAAGCAATGTCACAAGGAAAAAGTCTGTCTGATAAAACATTATCTCTTTCTTTGATTGGAAATAGTTTATTGGAAACTTCAAAGACAGGAAGAGATATAGACTATAAGTTAAAACTTGAATTATTTGCAAGGTCTCCCATTATTGACGATTATTTAAGCGATGGAAACAAACTTTACATTGTCGGAGGTTATTCCAATGAGGGCTTAATAAAAATTAATGACCGGTCTTTATCTAATATAGATTTTTCTCCAACAAAAAATAGTTTCTCTGTAGATGCGTATGTTGTTCCAAAAAACCCTTACAGCAATCAATATATAATCCTTAGAGTAGGAGCAGATAATTTATTTAATAATACAGGAGAAAGTGCAAATATGCATTTTTCAGCGAGTTTTGAATTTCCTTCATTGCTTGACTATTTCAAAATTTTTAAAAATTTTAAATTATCTCCTTATGCATCTCTTTATGGGAAAATTCCCTTTAGGAAAGAATTAGATAGTGAAGCTTGCGGAGAGGTAGGGATTAAGGCATGGGGAGAGTCTGAGAGAGCAATTGTTTTGTATGGGAAAGCACATTATAAAGAAAATAAAGATATTACTTATTCTGCAGGATTAAAGTTAGATTTATAAATAAAGTCTCTTCATTAACAAAATGAAGAATATAGATATTGTTTGCGGTTTGAATGCCTCAAGAAGCCAATTTATACAAGAATTTCTTAGAGATAAATATCGTTCAAATCCTGAAATAAATATTAATTCTGCAGGTTTAAATGTGGATAAATTCGCGGAAAATGATAAAAGAATTCTCTATACAAAAGAAATGGCTGGAAAAGCAGACATAATTCTTGTATCAGACCATTTTATATTTTACAGAATAAGGCATGATTTGTTGGAGAATGATGAAAACCAAATAAAAAGAGTGCATAACATGAGAATCCCGGATGTTTTCCATATTCACAAAAATGCTGCACTTGATGAATCAGTTTATGAACAAAATATGCAGAAAATCAAAGATAATCCTGAATTTATAGAACTCGTTGGATATATTAAATCTTTAAGTCCAAGAGAAGCTTCTGCATTAATGGAAGCAATTTACATAAAAGAATTATATACGGCTCATCTGTATCCAAAACTAAGGCAAGATAAAAAATATCCTTTTGAATTGCTTCACAAAACTTTGGAATTCAGATTTCCTAAAATGTCTGAACTGATATCTAAAATAAAATAATAAAATTAATTAAAATAAAAAATATAACTAATTTTTATCTTCTTTTTTTTCTTCTAACAACTTTTTTCTTAGTCTTCTTTCCTTTCTTTCTCTTTCCGCCTCTAGCCATCCTTGCTTCGCAAACATTTCCCTTTCCATCTACATAGTAAAGAAATCCATGCTTCCTCTTAACAACATTTCTCTTAACAATTGTTCCCATTTTCTAACCTCCTTTTATTTTAATAATATAATTTATGCAATTTAATATTTAAATGTTTCTAATCACCGACGATAGATGCTACTATTCTTTTGTGATTATTATTTATTGGAATCTCAATAAGTTTAAAAGCAGAATCTTTTGAAGATATGCAAGGTTTAAATGGGCTGACAATTTTTAAATCCACTACTTTATTTTTATCATCTAACCATATTGCAATAAATGGGTAGAAGACAAAAAAGGAATGAATTCTTATCTTTTGTTTTTTTCTGAAATTGAATAAAAGAATTTTTGCATCTTCTTTCTTTGAGAACATTAATCCTGTAAATTTTTTCAGAAAATTGCACTCTTCAGCAATGATTTTTATTTTTTTATTTTTATAATTTATAATAATTGTTTTTTTCATTTTTCTTTTCTCAGTGTCTCGCGAAGCCTATGCGTAATGGCTTTTTTATATTCCTGATAAACTTTATTAACTGTTCTGTCTGTGACAAAATCATGATGTTTGAAACCGCCTCCGAAAGATTTGGGTATGTGCATGAGTTCATGAATTATTATTTTGATTTGCTCTTCATGGTCAAGTTTTTCAAATCTCTCTGAAAGAAATTCAAGAACATAAACTGCCTTTATTCCGATTGCTTTTTGCATTATTTTGTTTAGTGCATGACATCTTGCAATTGTTCCCCTTGAACTCGTTCCCCAGCTTCTGAAACATTTTACATTAGACAAGTCTATATGAGGAAAAAGCATTTCTGAGATTTCTTCTGCCTTTTTCTGAAGGTCTTCTGCGAATTCGTATTTCATTTATTCAATCTAAGAATTCTTATTTAAAATTTTATCTGTTTTCAGGAGCCTTCCATGGTCTTCCGAGAGCATGATAAATTTCATGTTCTGTTTTTCCCGCGATTTTTCTTCCGCTCTTGCCGAAAAGTCCATGTTGGTTTAATTTTAGTCCTTTCCTTTTTGCAATCATTCTTAATCCGATGCCTGCTCCGAATTTGCTTGAGTAAGCCAGCAAGGCAGCTCCCCATTCTTCTGGAACTGTATAATATAACTCAACTTTTACTCCCTCAATTCTCCATCTCGATTTTTTCTTTCCTCCCTGAAGAAATTTCCACTTTTTCTTTTTCATAAAAGCTTCTAATTTCTCTCTTTTTTTAGGAACAAGAACAATGTCAATGTCTACTGGATTTTTTTCTTTTCTTCTTATGCTTCCAACTATTTCAATTCTACTGCAGAAAGGCCTGAGAGTCTTAACAAGTCTTTTTGCAAGATTAGTTACAACATTTCCTTTCCTTGTTACAACAATTTTCCCCTTTTTTAATACACGCCTTTTTTTCATTAATAAAATAATAAAACCTCTTTCATAAATTTTAAAAGGAAAGATAACTTATAAATTTTATTAAAAGTATGAAATCTAGCATTAATGAACTGAATAAAAAGATAAAAAGAGAATGTAGGAAAAATTCTCTTTGCAAAAATTCCAATGTGGTTGTTGGTGAAGGAAATTTGAGGGCAAAGGTTATGCTTGTTGGACAAAATCCCGGAGAGGAAGAAGACAAGACAGGAAGACCTTTTGTCGGAAAATCCGGAAAATATCTGAATAAAATACTGGAAAAAAATAATATTAACAGAAAAACTCTTTACGTAACAAATGTTATAAAATGCAAAACCCCAAAAAACAGAAAGCCGACAAAAAAAGAAGCTGAATTTTTCATGCCTTTTTTGATGAAAGAGATTAATCTGGTAAAACCAAAGATTCTGGTTTTGATGGGAGGGGTTGCCTGGAAAGTTCCAAAAATCAAGGGAATAAAATATATAAAGATATATCATCCTGCAGCAGCCATGCGTTTTTTAGATATCAGAAAAAAATTCGAAAAAGATTTCAAAAAAATAGGCAAATTAAAATGAAACTGACTTTTCTTGGAACAAGAGGAGAAATAGAAGAGCAAGCAAGAAGACACAAATATCATTCTTCTATTTTAATTCAACATGATAAATTTAAACTTCTGATTGATTATGGAGAAATTCATAAATATTCATTAGAGAAAATAAAACCAAATGCAATTCTTATTACTCATGCTCATCCTGACCATTATATATGGACAAAAAAAGATGTTAAAACACGTATTCCGATTTATCTGACAAAAGAGACTTTGAATTATGGAAAATTTCAGCCAGTTAATTACAAACTAATAAAACCCGAAAAGAAATTTATGATAAACCGGTTTAAAATACTTCCTTACAGGGTTCTTCATTCCATAAGATGCCCTGCAGTTGGATTTAAGATTTTTTTTAATAAGAAATCACTTGTTTATAATCCGGATTTGGTTGACATCATAAATAAGAATAAAATTCTAAAAAATACTGATTACTATATAGGAGATGGTTCATGCATTAATGCAAATCTTGTCAGAAGAAGAGGCAATAAAATTTTCGGACATGCGAGAATAATCACGCAGATCCATTGGTGTGAGAAGGCAGGCATTACAAATATAATTTTTACTCATTTAGGAAAAGAAACAATAAGGAAAGAGAAACAATTTAGGAAGCAACATCCAGAAATTATTTTCGCTTATGATGAAATGAAAATGAAGATTTAACTATTTCATAAATGCTATTTAGATTTACTGGCCTGTTTTCTTAAAATATCATAAATTGTGGTTACACCTGCAAGGTAACCGGCCTTGTATTCTTTTGATTTTTTAGATTCTAATGTAGGTATTATGATTTCTGCTAACTCAGGATTTTCTTCTACAATCTCTTTAAAAATCTCATCGCTTCTGGATTTAAAAGTTCCTGACTTTTTTATACTCTTAATAGTTTTTTGATGCTCTTTTATTGTTTCTTTAGTAATCACAGGGAGTTTCATTAATAATTTTAAAAAGATATTCTATTTATATTTTTTCATATAAATTTCTTTTTATTTTCCTGTTATGATTTCTAATGCATCCCTGTTTTTAAGTTTATAATCCCTGCCTAATATTTTTTTTGTTCTTGCGTCTATTGCTCTTATAAAGTTCTCTCCAAAATCTGTATGAAGAAAGTAAGCAAAATCCAGTGCAGTCGAATTTGGAGGAAGCAAAAAACAATCAGGCAAAACGTGCCCCTTGCTGTCTGCCAGTTTGTGGGCTCCTGCAGGAAAAATTGCAATATATCCTAACAGATTAAAAACTGCATAATTTAAAATAGCCTGCACGCCTGTTCCTGTTTCATAAACATCAAGAACATTCTTTTTTATCTTGTCAAGGGCTTCTTTTTGTTTTTCAGTTAGCTTGCTTTTTACGATGAAATTTCTCTCTCCTGGAATATACTCAATTAAATCATGTTTTGCAGCTTCTCTTAATGCAAGTTCAGAGTCAGCAGAGCACGGAATAATTATTCTGTCAGGAAATTTCTTTTTCAATTTTTCATAATTGCTTTTTCCTTCAGGCATATCAACTTTATTAGCAGCAATAATCATTGGCTTGCTTTGTTTTCTAAGTTCAGATGCAAATCTCAGCAGTTCTTTCTCATTCCATTTGCTGGGATGAGAAGAAAGGTTTAATTTGGACATTGCGGATTTAACATGTTCTTCCTTGACTTTCAGTCCAGAAAACTGATTTGCTACTGCAAGGGAAAAATTGTCTTCTTCTAACTCTGCTTTTCTCGCAAAGCCTTTCCATACTTTCATTAGAATTCCTAAAAACCATCTGTCTAACTCTTCTTCCAAAAAAATAATGTCTTTGGAAACATCATAATTTTCTGTTGGCTTGCCATTTTCATCTGTTTTCCCAGAGATGTCAATAATATGCACAAAAACATCTGCCTGACGCAAATCATCAAGAAATTGATTTCCCAATCCTTTTCCCTCGCTTGCTCCAGGAACTAAACCTGCAACATCCATTAAATCAACAGGAACAAATCTTTTATGATTAATGCAGAATCCATGGTTTGGGTTACATTGCGTGTTAAATTCTTTGTCAATGCAGTCTGCTTTAACATAACCTATTCCATGATTAGGCTTTATTGTTGTGAAAGGATATGAAGCAATTTGCACGTCAGAGAGAGTCGCTGCTTTAAAGAACGTGCTTTTCCCTACAGAAGGTTTTCCTACAAGTCCCACTAACATAAAATTAATTTAATTAGGAGTTATTTAAAGCTTTATCATTTATTG
>CAZDXC010000001.1:0-213158 GCA_964509675.1 Candidatus Woesearchaeota archaeon | reverse complement strand
CCACTAACATAAAATTAATTTAATTAGGAGTTATTTAAAGCTTTATCATTTATTGGGTTTGTTTAATAAGTGGCTTTTTGGTTTGACTTTTTAAACAGACACTACTTATTAAACAAAGCCTCATTTATTGAATATGAGAAAGATTATTAAACTGATTTTATCCTAAAAAATTATGAGAAATGGAAGACTAATTGCGAAAATAGGGGGCCTGGCATTAGCTGTGCTTATGGGATGCAGGATTACAACTCCTGCAGATGAATTAATCAGACATCCTTCTTATGAGATTTATGATGAATCAAATATGTCAACAGGAAACTTTTTTTCCTACTCTAATGATAAGTTAACTCTCGAAGGAAACAGATATGATGTGACAGAAAATCCATACAGAGACTATATATTAGATAAATCTCTTTTGGATAATGTTTTTGCATTTATATCTAAAAAAACAGACATGCAGGATGGAACAGACATTTTTACTTCAAGGTATAATACTGCAGGAGACGACGGATTTTATGGAGGAGAAAGAATTAATGGGAGATTAATCAATGATCGCATTTATCTTAAACCAGTAAATAATGACCCTTTTGTAATTCCTGACACAAATAATGAGATAAGTTATATTAATGCTCTTAATAATGGTATAATCAATATATATTCAACTGCATTGCACGAGTATGCGCACCAAATAGATAACAGAGCAGATAAGGAATATTCTTATTCAAATGAGGGGTTAAAAAGAAGTTTGACAACAATTCTTGGAAATGATTTTGGAATTATTACAAGAGAGCCGAATGAAACGGGGTATGAACATATAACAGATATGGATGAAGTTTATGCGAATATGTTTAAGGTCATTTTTTATCTGAAATTCAAGGATGAATTTGAACAACACATTGCAAACAATTATATTTTTAAAAAAACAGATTCTGCAGGAAATGTCAAAGAAAATGTGAAATTGACAAATTTGGATATTAATCCTGTTTTGGAATTAATTTTATACACAACTTTCAGGCATAAGGAAGTTGATTTAAGCAGGACAATTTTCACAGATAACAGAGAACTTATGAAAGAAAAATTAGAAAGAATAAGACAAAGTATTCCAAGTTTAGAGCAGTTTTTTAAGATAAATTAGATTCTTTTTTGCGCATTTTTACTCTTATCATTAAAGCAATTATTACTATTGAAACTATCAGCATAGCAATTATCAGAGTGAACATTATAAAACCCAGAAAGTCTTCTGCATTTCTTTCAACTATTTCAAAATGTGCGCTTGAGGGAGCAACCCCGCCAGGATAGACAAGTTCAAGCCCTATTATGTATTTTCCTATTGGGAGATTTCCGGTTTCAAAATTGCGATAAAAACTGGTTTTTTCTTCAACAAGAACAGTTTCGCTTTTTGTTGTATAAATCTTTCCAGAATAATCTTTGATTACATAATTTAAAGTAACATCCATTCTTTCTTTATCCCCCATCGGAATCAGTTCTACTTTTGTTTTTAATGGCTTTCCCTGGGAAATTTTATAATTTCTGTTTAAGACAATCACGTTTGAATCAAATAAGATGAGTTTTGTTTTAATGTTCAAAGAAACAGAGACTTGCTTGTCTCCTATTATTATCCTTCCTGTGAAGATTCCTGTTTCATTTGGAGCAACAAAAATAACTTCTAATTCTTTTGTTTCTCCTGGAAGGAGAGTGATTGAATTTGTTCCCAATATAACAAGTTTATATAAGTTGCTTTGGCTTATTTGGAGAGTTTTTGTAGTTGCTTCATTGTTTGTTATTTTAATTATTTCTTTTTGGTTTGTGTTTACTGCCATTTTCAGATTTATTTCCTGGGGAATAAGGTCTATATTAAGAGCTGCCACACCTCCTCCGCCTGTAACTCCTCCAGGGATTGCTGTGCAGGTTCCACTGCTGCAAGTATATCCTGAACTGCAATTTCCACAATCTAATGTTCCTCCACAGCCATCACTCCAGTTTCCGCAAGTATAACCTAACAAAGAACAAGTTTGAGGGGAACATGCAGCAATTCCTCCTGTGAAAAAACAATCTCCTATTCCTCCTCCGGGATTTACACACATCTGATTATCTCCTCCTGAATTTACTGAGATAATATCTGCATTTGTTATAGAGGAAAAAGATATGGCAATCAGAAAGACAAATAATAAAATTCCTCTTTTCATATACACAAAAAAGAATTATTCTTAATAAAGTTATTGAAATTTAAATAGCAATCTTTAAAAAAACATTTTATGTTGCACAAATATGAGAATTCCATCTTTTAAAAAAGCAATGTCTGTATTAGCACTAATGACTTTTTTAGCAGGAGGAGTAAAGTCAGGTGCAGAAGAAACTCAGATAGAAAAACCTTTTTCGTTAGAAACAACCTTAAGGACAGAAACTGTTATAGAAAATCCTAATACTGATTTGAGTATTTCTGGGGAGTATGTTTTTGATTCTGGTTATAAAATTCTTGGAAAATTAAAAATAGAGAACAATTTGCCAACAAAAGCAGTTCTTGCAACAGGAAATTCAAATATTTATTTAGGAGCAAAATGGCAAAACCTTTCTCTGGAAACAAGTTTTCTTGAAAGAGCAAGCCTTTTCAAAATAGAAACAGGAATAAGGAATATAGGCAATTTTTTGGATTTTTCTTCTTTTTTTGCGCGCACTTTAATTCCAAATATGAAAGCAGGAATAAGATATGAATTAAATGGTGAAGATGGGATATATTACTATGACACTCCTTTAGATTTCTATACCATTGGATTTAATAGTGCAATCAAGCCTGAATTTAAAGGAAAAAATTTTACAATAACTCCCTGGCTTTCAGGAAAAATATTAGTTAATAAATTAACACAAAATGAAGAATGGATTGATGAAAGTCCTTTTGCCTTACCATTTAATCATTTTAATGCAGGTTTGGGCATAGATTTTACTACAAAATATTTTGATTTTGGATTAGAAAATTATTTGGAGGGAAATTATTATCCTTTTCTCTCAAATATAACTAATAAAGCAAGAATGGTTCTTCATGATAGAGAAAAAAGAAACAGTTTAGGATATGCTTTTTCAATAAATCCGCAATTTAATTGGTTTGGTTGGTTTAGGAATTTGTATTTACAATCAGATATTGATTTGAGATTAAATCTTCTATCAGGCATATACATAAAAGGCATAGGAAACATAAATCACACTAATTTTGAGAACAGCAATTTAATAGCGGTTTTAGGATATTTAGATAAAAGTGGAAATAATCTTGAATTGTTTTATAATTTACAGAATAAATTATTCGGAATAACTCTCTCTATGAAAAGTCTTGGAAATAGCAAGGACAGATATTCAAAAGACAAATTTTCTGAGATTGTTCCTTCTTTTTTTGATATACATTCTTCTATTCCTAATCTGGTTGGAAATGTTAGTGAAATACATAGAATATATGGAGAGGATGTTTCTGATGCAGTAAATTATATGAAAAATGTAACTGGAAATTATAAATCTGCGATGTCTGAAATATCAAGATATGCTTCTTACTTTTCTTATAAAAAACATGAAGGGACTTTTACTTCAGAGCAAGAACATGACTTAGGTTATGGAGTTTGCAGGGATACTAATGGGATATTGCTTCCAACTGTGATTAATGGAGTTTTAGAAAATCAAGGATACAAAAGTTGGGGTAGAGGATTTACAGGCCCTTATGTGGAACATGCTTTGACTATTATAAGAAAACCTAATGGAAGATATGATGCTATGAATTATGATAATGTCTATTTCTTGGATGCAAAGACAGAGAGAGAAGCGATAGATAAGGTTTATCCAGGAGCCTGTATTTATGATGGCGGGGAATATTCAGAAACTGCGCAAAGAGTAATAAATGCTCTTGAGGAAAGTATTTTGGATTTTTAATAAAAATAAATATCTTTTATTAGTGCCTTTCCACTGACTTCCTTCAAATATAAAGTTGCAACTTCATTCAGATATTTTTCTCTTGTTGTTTGAGACATACATCTAACTTTTTCTTCAAGCCTTTTTTCTTCTTGTTCTCTGAAATAATTTTCTATTTTTTCCATTTAACTCAATTGCCCCCCTGAATATATAATAATTTTGCAGTTTGCAGAGTATTTTGTTAATTTATCTATATTGCTTATTGTTGCATTTGTGGAGAATGTTCCGTCTCCTGTTAAGGTGAGGTTGTTATTGTTTAAATTCATATCTGAAGTTACTGAACAATTAGCCGAACAATTAAGATTCCAATTTCCAGATGTATAGGCACAAGGGTCTGTATAATAAACAGTAATTCTTATATGGTCTATATAGACTGTTGTTCCTGAACCAGTAATGCTTGTCTGAGCTGCAATCGCAGCTCCAAAATTATCGCTATTTATATCTGAGGCTGTCCAAACTTCATTCCATAAATCAGATGAACTGCCATAAGAAGCATAAGCATCGCTTGTCGGCCAAGCAGTTCCGCTTGAATGGTCTAATGAACTAAGAGTTCCGTCTGACTTACGAAGAAATACTCTATAATCAGAAGCACTTGAAGTTCCACCCGATTTATGTCTTTCAACTTCAACAACAATTCCATTTATTATTGCACCTGAAGGAAGTGAGAAACTATAATTATACCCTACAGCATAATAAGTATGTTGATTAGCACTTAACAAACGAGAAGCCCAATTATCATCGCTTGCAAGTATATTTGATATTGATGCTCCCCAACTCTGTCCCCCTACATTATTAAGGTTCTGATAATTTGACGGGCTATTTGGTCCTTCTGTTGTTGCTTTTACATAACTTATTAAAAAAATAATAATTCCTATAAAAATTAAACTTCCCCAAATTAAAATAGTCCTCTTTTTCATTTTAAACTATTATCGTTGCACTTCCATTATAATAAATATAATGTGAGCAACCTGGCCCGTCAAGACAAAATCTATTATTTGTATTAACACTTGCATTTTTATTAATAGTTAAATGGTTATTGATATTTACTTCTGTTGTATTCACTAAAAGCCGAACGTCTGTTGTATCACGAATAACAAAAGGGTCTCCTGCTATATCTCCTGATGTTTGAATACTCCAACTTTTATCAGCATCACGCATTGCTACTCCAACTCTAACTCCTGAAGCACTGGAGCTAATATCAATATGTGTGTTTTGTGTACTGTAAACATTAAGAGGATATGTGCCTGTTGTTTTTCCAATGCTAACATCCCCTGAAGTATGATTTATATAAAAAACAGAATTGTTTAAATAAAAATCTCCATCTGTAATATTCACTTTCCCCTTTAATACTGCAGATGTTCCTGAATTAGAAGGGTCTATATAATATAATATATTATCGCTGTCGTAAAAAGCTGTCCCTTGAATAATATCATCTGATTGGATTACTCCAGTAGCCCTAATACCACCACCATTAACATATAATTTATAAGTTCCTGCCCAGGATGTTATTCCTATTCCAATCGCATCTCCAACAGTCAAATTTTTTGTTATATTTACATTTCCAGTATCAAATTTTGTATTCGCAACCCATTGATTACTTACCACTCCACCAATTATAAGTTCATTAGTTGTTGGGTTCCAATAAATTCTCCCATAATCTTGTGAATCTACCCCCATAGCAATACCAGATTGACCTAAAGCACTTCCAATTGTTATTCTTGCACCATCCCACCATCCCAAAGACTTTCCAATATTTAATATTGTATCAGGACTATCAGTTCCTATCCCAATAAACCCTGTTGTGTCATTTATACTAAGGGTAATTTTGCTTTCTATAAAAGAATTTCCGGTTGTATTAACATATAATCTTCCTGAAGACGAAGCTGTTCCTATTCCGACACGCCCATTTATTGTTTGATTTCCATTAAAAGTATTACTCTGATTTGTCAAAGCAATGTTAGTATAATCCATTCCTCCACCAAGAGTAGAAACATCAGTTCCATTATTTATGTAAATTGTTCCTGAGAAGTTTCCTGTTCCTCTTACATCAAGGGTGTTTGAAGGGGTTGTCGTTCCAATTCCAACATTTCTTGAACTTATATTAATCACCATAAGATTAACCAAAGCAGAATTTGCTCCATTTACCTGCATAAACTTTAATAAGTCTCCTTCTGCCTGTATTCTTGCATTCATATTTGTTTCATCTGTTTGATTTAGAAATATATGAGGTGCTATGGATATTGAACCCAACCAACCTCCATTAGATAAAATACTTCCTACTACTTCCAATTTTTGTGTTGGAGTTGTTGTTCCTATACCTACATTTCCTGATTGTGAAATTACTAATCTGTTATTAGCTCCATTTGTTAAAAGAGAAATAGGTCCATTACTATTATAAATATTTAAAGAATTATTTAATGCCCAATAACTTCCAGTATAATTTGACCCTCGAGCAAATATCCACGCACTGGACACTTGGTCTGTTATCATTTGCATTCCTGCATAATTATTATGAGATGTCTTACCTAATTGTATTGTGCTGTCATTACCCAAACCTTCAATATCTAACTCATAACTTGGATTGCTTGTTCCTATTCCGACATATCCACTTGTAGTTATGTTTCCTGTAACATTTAAATTTCCGGATAAATCCATATCAACTGCAAATATTTTTGTTACTCTTGATAATAAACTTCCGAGATAAGAAAAAAATCCTGTATTTCCTGTCAGGGTTAAATTAGAATCATTTTTCACTCCTTCTGCAGAGATGTTTTTTGCTGTGAAAGAATAAGGACTTCTTGAGATTTTTGAAGCATTAATCAAAGTTCCATCTCTATAATAACAAAGCCAATATTGCTCTGAAAAATTCAGGTTGACATTTTCAAGGTAATAAGAAATCATGCCTCTTGAATCTGAAACTAAGGTGGTTGAATTTGTATAAATGACATTACTGCAATCTTCTGAAGTGGAAATATTAAAGTCAAAATTAAAGGTTCCTGTGATAATATCATTAGAAGAATTTACAGTTTGAATATTTAAATGCAGGGAATTATCAATCACAACTGCAGAAATAAAATTAATTAAAAAAATTGATATGATAATTAATGCAATTCTCAACCCCTTTTTCATTTTACTTGTTAAATGAAAATCCGCAGGAATCCCCCCGAGGACTTTTTCCATATGAATTAAAACATCTTGAGATTTATAAATATTTCAGAAATTATGGAATTGATAAATTTTAAATATGTTAAATCTGTTGGTTTATTGATGAGCCTGTAGCTCAGTCTGGTTAGAGCACTGCTCTTATATGAATGTGATTCGTTAGGATTGCATAAATCTTAGAGAACCGGTTGCTGGAACTATTAAGAACCCGCAGGAGGTTCTTATCTAAGAAAGGCAGGGGTCCACGGTTCAAATCCGTGCAGGCTCATAAAGATTTGAACATTCAATCTCATTTAACTAAATAATCCCCAAGAACCTTTTTATTTTCTTTATCATCTTTTATCTTTTTAAGAGCTTTTGTCTGCAATTGCCTGATTCTTTCTTTGCTCAATCCCAATTCTTCTGAAACCTCCTTTAGAGTCATTGGAGGATTTCGATTTAAACCAAATCTTTTTTCTATAATTTTTCCGTATCTGCTATCTTTGTCTGATGAAATAAAATTAAGAGCATTTTTTACATCTTCTTTTGCCAAATTATGGATTACTTCTGATTCCAAGTTTCTTTTTGTATCAAGAAGAAAATAAGAAGATTCATTTTCATCTTCTATGGCTTCTAAGGAAACAGGGTTTGTCGTGTTTATAAGACTAATCAGTTTTCTGTGTGGGATTCCTAAAAAATTTGAAATTTCATAGATGGTAGGATTGTGTCCGTTTTTGTCAGATAAATATTTGTCTGCATATTTTATCTTGTTTATAAGCGCATGCATATTTGGTGGGATTCTTATGATTCTTGATTTGTCGTAGAGTGCTCTTATGATTTTTTGTTTTATCCACCATGATGAATAAGTGCTGAACCGAACTCCTTTCTCCACATCATATCTCTTTACAGCATCTATGAGTCCAAGATTTCCTTCTGATATCAAATCCTCCAAAGGCAGTCCCTTCCCAATATATTTTTTTGCTATTTTTACAACAAATTTTAAATTACAAGTGATTAATTCATTAAATGCTTTGTTATCTCCTTGTGATATTCTTTTAGTTAATTCTTTTTCTTTTTCAACTGTTAAAAGAGGATATCTATGTATATCATCAAAATATAGATTTAAGATTTCTGATTTCTCTTTTTTGGGCATCTGAAAAAGTAGGAGCATTACTTAAAAAAATTTTCTGTAAAGCTTTAAAAACTATTTTTCAATAAATATTCATAATGGAAAAGGCCCTGTTAGTCTAGAGGCCAAGGATTCAGCCCTTTCAAGGCTGCGACCCGGGTTCGAATCCCGGACAGGGCATAAAACTACTGAAAGGGGATTATTTCTTAAAAAGATAGATTTATAAATATAGTATCAGTTGATACTATATGAAAAAGGGGGAGAAAAAGGGAGTGAGATATGAGTATAATAACAAACTGGGAGAACTTGAGAAGGGGAGGGGGTGTAGAAGAACATGAAAACCGCCGAAAGATACCCCAACCTTCAGACCATTTTAATGGTAGAAAAATTCATAGAAAAAAATAGTGGAGAATATAAGAAAACACAATTATTCAACAACCTTCCCAAAAAAATGATGTGGAATACATTTCAGACAATAATGTCCTACTTAGAAAATATCAATAAGATAATAATCGAAAAAGATGGAAAAGTTGTATATATATGGAATCCAAGACTTTTCGAGAGAATTAAATTTAATTCGGAAGTTAGATGATGAAAGAAAGCAAAGTAATATTTTTTGATCCACAACTGGAGAAAGCTTACAATGATATGTCCGATGATGAGCCCCTTAAAAAGGGAATAAAGAAGGCTATAGAAGAACTTGGGAGAAATTGTCAAGCAGGAGAGAATGCAAGAAAAGATTCACCGATATTGAAATATTACAAAAGAAAATTTAAGGAAATGAACATAGAGTTAAACAACATTAGAATCTACGACCTGCCTCTTTATTACAGATTGATTTATTCTTTAGTTCCCAGCACGGAAAAAATAGGAATCATTATATCTATGATAATAGATTGGAAGGACCACAAGGATTACGACAAATTGAATAAATAATTTCGTTTTATAGTTCAAGCATTTTGGCATTTCATTATTTGTCAAAGAAATAAATTTCTGAATTTGCCATCTTCTTGTAGAAAATATAATCTGGCCTTTTTTCATTAGGGGTGATTAATACTTTTCTGAGTCCTTCCCAAAGAAAAAACCATCCTGAGGGTTGAGCGAGCGTCATTAGAAGATGAAATAAAAAAGAAGCCTTCATGCCTATCAAAAATACAGATAAAATCATCATTGCAGAACCAATTAATATCCAAAAGACTCCGCTGAGTTTGAGTTTCATTATTTCTTTCTTTTTTCCTTTGCAATGCCTTTTGAAATGTTCTCTAAGTCTTCTTTTAATCTTTGTTTCTTCCTTTGATTTTCTTTTTTGTTTTGGAACAAAGAGTTTTAAATCAACTTTTTCTTTATCTATGCTGGCTTTTTTGCATGCCAATAAAAAATCCCCTGATATGGCTTTTTGCGTGTGCGGCCTTGGATCAAAATCAGAAAAAATATCTTCATAAGAATGCAATACAAGAAGTATATCATCCCCATAAAATTTCCCTCTTTTCATATAGCAAAATATATTTCTTAATTTATAAGATTATCGAATTTTAATAAATAAATATATAAAAGTTATTTTTTTAATTATGTAAAGTGGAAAAAAGGGGATTGTCACAGGAAGAAGCAGAAAAAGAACTGGAGAAATATGGTTACAATGAAATCAGAGAAATTGCCTTTGTTTCTCCCTTTAAGATATTACTAAGACAAATCAAAAATAACTATATTATTTATCTTCTTTCTGCTGCAGTGATTATCTCTTTCTTTGTTGAAAAATATGTTACAGCTTATACTATCTTAGCTGTTATTTTTGTTATAATAACCGTCGGATTTATTCAAGAATATAAAGCAGAAAAGGCAATTAAGGCACTGAAGAATATACTTATGCCGGTTTCAATTGTTGTTAGGAATGGAAAGGAACAGGAAATTCTTTCAAAGGAAATTGTTCCTGGAGATATAGTTCTTCTGAGAACAGGAGAAAAAGTTCCTGCTGATTGTTTAATTCTTGAAGAAAAGGAGATTTTGGTTAATGAATCTATCCTGACAGGAGAATCAAAGGAAGTGAGAAAAACTGTATCAAAGACAGAAAAATACACAGATAAGAATGTGTTGTTTATGGGTTCTCTTATTGTGAATGGGAGAGCTGTTGTTAAGGTTATTCGAACAGGAATGACTACAAAATTCGGGGCTATTGCACGGATGATTTCTACTGCTGAAAAAGAACTGCCTTTACAGAAAAAAATCAATGACATCTCAAAATACATGGCTATTGTGGCTGTTGTTTTTTCTGTTTTGACAGGAGTTTTAATGTTTTTTTTCAACCCTGCTGCTGAAAGAATTTTTGTTAATATTTTGATTTTAGTTATTGCACTTGCAGTTTCTGCATTTCCAGAGGGGTTTCCTGTTGTGCTTGTTACCTGTCTTGCTTCAGGAGTGTACAGAATGGCACAAAGAAATGCCATAGTAAACAGGATGTCCATTATAGAAACTCTCGGAGAGACCACTGTAATCTGCTCTGATAAAACTGGGACAATAACAAAAGGAGAAATGACTGTAAAGAAAATATTTACAGATAATAACTTTATTGAAGTTTCAGGAGAGGGTTATGAAGCAGTGGGAAGCTTGCAAATAAAGGGGAAAAAGGTTGATATTGAAAAAGATAGGGTCTTAGATTTGTTGGTTAAGGCTTCTGTTATATGCAATGATGCTAAAATAGAAAGGACGGGGGAAGACAAGATATACAAAACTTATGGTATGCCAACAGAGGCTTCTTTGCTTATTATGGCTGCAAAGGCAGGAGTTCATAAAGAAGATTTGGAATACAGGAGGGTTGAAGAAATGCCCTTTAATTCAGCAAGAAAAATAATGAGCGTGCTGTCTGATTTTAAAAAAAAGAAATATGTTTATTCAAAAGGGGCGCCTGAAGTTGTATTAAAGAAATGCAAATTCATTGAAAGGAATAACGGGATATTTCGTTTAACAGAAAGGGAAAAAGAAAGGATTTTGAATATGAATGCAAGCATGACTTCTGAAGCATTGAGAACATTGGCTGTTGCTTATAAGAATGTTAAGACTTTCAGCAAAAATCATTTTGAGGATGAACTCATTTTTTTGGGGTTGGTGGGAATTGAGGACCCTCCGAGAAAAGAAGTTAAGGAATCAATAGCCCTTTGCATGAAAGCAGGGATAAAAGTCAAGATGATTACAGGGGACAATAAAGAAACTGCACTAGCAATTTCCAAAAAAATAGGGCTGTCAGGGAAAGTTATAAGCGGAGATGAACTTGATAAATTAAACGAAGAGGAACTTTCCAAGATAGTAGATAAAATCTCTATTTTCTCGAGGGTTAAACCAGAACATAAAATAAAGATTGTCAAGGCATTAAAAATCAACGGCGAGATTGTCACAATGACCGGAGATGGAGTTAATGATGCCCCTGCACTGAAAGAATCCCATATTGGTGTTGCAATGGGGAAGAACGGAACCGATGTGTCAAGGGAGGTTGCTGATTTAATTTTAAAAGATGACAATTTTTCCACAATAGTAGTTGCCATCAAGGAAGGGAGAACAATTTTCAAGAATATAAGGAAATTCATAAGTTATCAGCTCTCATGTAATTATGCTGAGCTTTCAATTTTGTTTTTTGGCGTATTGCTCGCCCCTCTTTTGGGTTGGCAAATTCCTTTATTGTTAGCTCTTCAGATATTATTCATGAACTTAGTCACTGATGATTTGCCTGCAATTACACTTGCATTAACTCCCTCTTCAAATGATATTATGGAAGAAAAACCGAGAAAGAAAAAACAAATTTTGAATAAATCGCTTGTGATGTGGTTCGGTATTGCAGGATTTTCAATGGCTTTAATGTCCTTGTTTGTCTTTTTTATGGCTTTTAATGTTTTTGGACAGGGCATAAAGGTAGCAAGAACCACTGCCATGCTGACATTAATATGCGTGGAAATAGCAAACGCTTTTAATTTTATGTCTTTCAGAAGAAAAATTGCTCCCAGGTCATTTTTTGTAAATAAATATCTTTTTTATGCTTCAATTATCTCTCTTGCAGCCACGGTTTTGATTATTTATTCCCCTTTAAACAAGATTTTTGAAACCGCGCCTGTCGGAATTATAGATTGGGGAGTTGCTATTTTGGCATCACTTTTTATAATTTTAATATTTAATTTTTTAAAATATTTGAATGGGAAAAAACAGATTTTTAGACTGGAGAATTTTTAATAATTCACTATCCAAAACTTTAAAAAAGGACTTTTCTTTTCAATTTGACAAATTAAACATGAGGTAATTTTTTGTCAAAATGGCAGAAGAAGACTATGAAAAAGAAGAATCTGAGGAGATGGAAGATTCAGATTCTGATGAAGAATTCAATGAAGATGAAGATTTAGGAGAAGAGAAAGAAACTACTAACGAAGATGAAGAGTAATTAACTGATAATTTAATCTATTTCTTTTTTTGTTTTTTATAACAAACAAATTTATATAATCAAAAAACCAAAATAATACAATGGACTTAAAAAAAATTTTTTTTGCCTTGTTTGTTTTATTTATAACAGCTTTAATATTTTTTTATTTCATGCCTTTTGGAACAATTAATTTTTGGGCAAAAACAAATTCTAACTTTAGCATAAAAAATGAAACTGACAATATGCAATTTTATCCTAATATGAGATTTCCTGATTCAAAAATTTCTTATGGGATTGCTAATTGTACTCTCCAAAAACAGAACGAAATGGAAGCTGCTTTTGATATAATGGAGAATTCCACTCCCTTAAGATTTTATCCTTCATCCAATGCAGAGATTTCTGTAACATGCAATGAAAAAGACAAAATAAGTGATGGATTATTTATCGCAGGAGAAGGAGGACCAACTAGTGTAATAATAACAGGTGAGTTTAGCATAATCACAGAGGGGCAGATTTTATTGATTAGGGATTCAAACTGTGAGAGACCAAATGTTGCACTGCATGAGCTGTTGCATGTTTTGGGTTTTACACATTCTACAAATCCCGAAAATATAATGTACAATGTGACAAATTGCAGACAGACAATGGGTGAGGATATGATCCAGTTAATAAATAATCTTTATTCAATTCAGAGCAATCCTGATTTGCTTTTTAAGAATGTTTCAGCATCTATGTCAGGAAGATTTCTGAACATTAACATGACTATTATAAATGCAGGACTTAAAAGAGCAGAAAAATCCAAAATAAATATTTATACAGATAATAGTTTTCTGAAAAAAATTGATTTGGAGCCTCTTGAGATGGGGACTGGTAGAATCATTACAATAAATAATGTCTTTGTTACCAAGTTTTCTGTCAGTGAACTGGAATTAAGCATAGATTCTGATTTTAATGAAATAAATAAAGAGAATAATAAAATAAAATTAGAAATAAAAAAATAAAAGAAGAATTAATCGTCCAAGTCTAATTCATCTATAATGTCATCGAATGGCTCTTCCTCTTCAGAATCTTCCTCCATTTTCCCCTCATTTTTTGTTGCTTTTAGATATTATATTATCTTTTTAAATATTTCTGTTGGCTAAATATGCGATTAACTATAATAATTCTTTTTAAGTTGGGAATTTATATTTGTGAGATGAATCTTCAGAGATTGGCAACTTTTTTATTGATTGGAAGTTTGGCTATGCCGCTGCAGAGTCAGGATTTAAGTGATTTAAACACAGAGAAAGATCAATTCAAATATATTCCTCCTGGAGCACCTTTTCTTTACACAGCTGTTACTATTGAAGGGATGGGAAATAAAACTTTTACTATTTTTGGATATGATAAAAACCATGACGGGAGAGTTGAAGAAGATTGTGAAATGTTTATTGATATTAATGATGATTTTATTCCTGATATGCCATTAAAAGATTTTATGGAATGGTATTATGCAGAGAAAGCCAAAAAGGCATTTAGTGAAGCAAGTGCTTAAGAATTCTGCAAAGTCCCCCCACCACAACTCGAGACTTCACTCATCACTGGATTAAATTGCTTCTTTCGTGAAATTTCTCGGAATCGAACAGTTCAATTCTGAAAAGAATTAAACAGACTTTTCAGTCTGTAAGTCCCCCCACCCAGAATCGAACTGGGGCAAGCCGGTCTACAGCCGACCGCTCTACCACTGAGCTATGAGGGGCTCACTTTGTTCACCCTACTACTCTTACGAGTATTAGGGATATTTAAGAAAACATTGTCATATTTTTAAAAGTTCTTATTAGAAAATTAACTATAAATTTCTTTTAATTTATTTATTATATATTGATTTAATTTTGATGGACAATAGGTGTGTTCAGGATTCATAATATAATTATATCCTCTTACGTGAGAAAACCCCAATGTGTGCAATATTTCATGTATCTCTGTATCTGGATATGTAATGCATCCTCCACTATATGTTGTGGAGGTTATTCCATAAAAATAAATTTCTGCTTTAGAAATTATGTTTGTGTCTATATATGTCCAATACATGGCTTCTCCAGCAGTCATATAACCCGGGTCTTCAAATTTAGAGTATTCATAACAAATAATTGATATATCTGCTTTCTCATTATCTTCAATTTTATTAAAACTCACAACATTAGTTTCAGTAGCGATCCTATCAAAGCCATTTATTATTCTTTTTGTTTCATATTCTGTACAATTATATATTTTATAATTTAATGGCATATGATTCCAATGTAACTCTGTAGTATTTGAAAAATCATCTTTTATATTAAAATCATAAGAATCTTTTTTAGAAACAATTATTACAACGATTATAAAAAGTATTATTATAAAAATTAATACTATCTTTAATCCTTTCTCTTTCATTTTATTTTATAGGAAGAAGTATATTAAAATTTTATTAATTATTTATTGTTCTCTAATCTTTGCGCAAGATTTCTTTTTATCATGTTCATTGTCCCAAGATAAACTTTTTCCCTTTCATTCACTTCTTTTTGCATTGATTTAATGTAAGGTTTGTATTTTTTATGAATTTTCTGCACCCTTTCTTCTTCTCCGTCTCTTACTGAATTTAATTCAGCATCATAATAGTTTATGTTGGACATCAGTTCCACTACTAAATCTCCAAGAGGCATGTTCTTTATTTTTCTTTCTATGTCTTTCATGTTTCATACTAAATTCAAATATTTATAAAAATAATTGTAACAGAGAATATCTAATCTTCGATGGGTTTTCGCGCCTGTTCTGCTATGAAGAAAGCCTGATTTGATTCTGCTTCATGGACTTCGCCGTCTCTTTCATAAATTGCGGTTGTGGTAGGAAGAACAAATTTTCCAAGAACTCCTATTTTTGAATAAATTATATAAGAGATTACTCTTGTCTCTCCTTCCTGTAATCTGTCAAAAGACCACTCTATTCTTCTGTTATGAACATCTATTTTCTTTGGCTTTTCTCCTCCGAATCTTTCATGAAGTTTTGTTATTGGAGGAAGCCTGTCTATGATATTTACTCTTTCTACAAATTTTCTTGCATTCACAACTATGGAAACTTTAAGTGCAAACTCTCCTCCCTTTGCCCTGATAAAACGAACTCTTTTTTTCAGGGATAAATTTTTTCTTGAAAATTGTTTAGTTAAGATTACTGCTGCAATGATTAGGAGTATTGCCAACAAAGGCAAAAGCCAGTTTGTTCTTACTGTAATCAAAAGTTCTTCTCCTGGTTTTAACTGCTTTTCCCATGTGTAATATACATTAAACCCTTTTCTTTCCACAATATCTGGTTCTGGATTAATGCTCGTGAAAAGCCTTGAAATTATATTTTTCTTCAATACTGTCTGTGTTGGAGAGATAACATTCCCTTCATTAACCTTTGATATTTTTTTTGTATTGATAATGATTCCATATTCATTTTGTGTATCTGTTACAATATCTTTTTCAGAAAATTTCATTTTTCCTTCCACGCTTGCTTTTTGATTGTCTGCATTTATTTCTGCTGTTAGTGTATAAAAGCCGGCCATTAAATCCCTGAAATCATCTTTGTTAAGATTTATTTCAAAACTCTTTTTTTCATCAGGAGCAATTGAAAAAGTTTTTTCAAAATTAAAGAAAGGAGACTTGAATTTCACTACTATGTTATTGAAATTAAAATTGACTGTGTTTTTTATGTAGACAGAAACTTTGTTCGAATCCGGCTTAAACTCTTCTGCCCCCACTTCAAAAGCATCTTTTAATTTTATTGCCTTAACCATTAATGGATAATTTATTTCCTGATTTGTATTTGTGCTTTTTATGAAGATATTATATTTTATCCATCCTTCCTGCTTCAAATCTTCTCTTGGATATATCCCTATCTGAACATCTTTTGTTTCACCTGCTCCAATTGAGACTGCTTCTTTTGGGAACATGTCAGAGCCGAAAAAATTGTAGAATATGAAACTATCACTGTTTCCATTATTTGTTATTTTTAAATCAGCAATAGCAGGTTGGTTTAATCCAATAATCATTGCAACATCATCTGTTTGCTGCTGAATCTTTAAATCTATTGCAGAAACCAATGAGAAACTCAGAAGAAATATAACCATCACCAAAATTATTTTTTTCATATACAAAAGGAGAGAAAACTATATTTAAATATTTCTGTAAGATTACCTTTTTCCTATCAAATCAAGATAAGCT
Organism: Candidatus Woesearchaeota archaeon; assembly: GCA_964509675.1. GTDB lineage: Archaea > Nanobdellota > Nanobdellia > Pacearchaeales > GW2011-AR1 > RBG-13-33-26. The sequence goes on along the minus strand of CAZDXC010000001.1, from coordinate 196,327 downwards.
TTTGCCTGCGAAAGAAATTCATCACAGTCTCCTGCTATCTTGCCTTTAAATTCTTCCACTCTGGCAGCTATTACTGATTTTTCATATATACTTCTTAGAAATTTCTGAAATCCGCTTTTTTCAAATTTTCCTTTATAGTCTCTTAATAAATTTCCTTTAATGCTGACTTCAATGCTCCCTTTATTTGTCTTTATTTTTTTGCCTGCTTCTGAAATTTCCACGTTTGTCAAGCCAACAACCCTGAAAGTTACTTTTGCTTCAAATTTGAAATAATCTGTCAATTCTCTTTCCCCGCTCCATTCTATGTCAATGTTTTTTGAATCTCCTGCTATCTTCTCAGAATATTTATCTTCACTGATATCTAAGCCTGTTTCTTCTTTCAGCCAGTCATAACAGAATTTGTAGAACTCTGCAAAATCGACTATTCCATTGTATTTTATCTTGCTTGAAAAAACCTTGTCCTTCTCAACCATCTTCTTTTATAAGTAGTAAAGTTAATTTAAATATTTAACGTGAGAACAATTTTAAATTCCTCTGCAGGATTCACATACTAGCATTCCGTTATATCTGAATAATATTCCCTGGCTTCCGCATTCCTCACATATTCCTTCCCTTCTTTTTTCAGCTTCCTTTATCCTCTTTAATTTTTCTGTTTCTTCTCTTATTTTTGCAAATTCCTCTATTTCAGGATAAACTTCCGGATGAAAATTTAAAATATCTTTTGCAGTTATTACTCCTATCAGTTCTGTTTCATGGACTACAGGCAATCTTTCGAATTTTAATTTGTTCATTTTTTCTATGGCATTTTTTATAGTTGCATCTGGCTTTATTATTGCTATTTTTTTTGGAGAAATTTCAATTGCTTTTATGTCCATCAAGTCTCTTTTAGAACTTTTTGTCAGTGCCCACAGAATATCTCTCTGAGAAATAAAACCAATAAGCCTTTTTTTATCGACGATAACAAGGCTTCCTACATTTTTCTTCACCATCTTTTTGGCACAATCAAACAAATTAGCGCTTGGAGAGACTGTGACTGGCTCTCTTGTCATTATGTCTGCAACCAAGGCAATTTTCATATAATAGCGTGGTGTCTGTTACTTATAAATATTTGTCATTTTCTGCATAAGAAAATTGTTCTGTTTAGTATAATAATCTTTAAATATGAAATTTGAGAGGATAATTTATGGCTGAAAAACCAGTTGTTCTAATGCCTGAAGATATTCAGAGAATTATGGGGAAAGATGCTCAGAGAAATAATATCCTTGCTGCACGAATGGTTGCAGAGATGATTAAGACAACACTCGGACCGAAGGGTATGGATAAGATGCTTGTTTCTCCGGCGAATGATATAATTGTTACAAATGACGGAGTTACAATTCTTGAAGAAATGCAGATTGAACATCCTGCGGCAAAAATGATGGTTGATGTAGCAAAGACACAGGACATGGAAGTTGGCGACGGAACAACAACCGTTGTAATGATTGCAGGAAAATTGTTGGAGAACGCAGAAAAGCTCCTTGACCAAAAAATACATCCGACAGTGATTGCAAAGGGATACAAGATTGCGGCAGAAAAATGTCAGGAAATTTTAAATGAAATTGCATTGAGAATTTCTGCTGATGATGAAACTATTCTCAAAGAAATTGCCATGACAGCAATGACAGGAAAGGGAGCAGAAGGAAGCAAGGAAAAATTTGCTGATATGATTGTCAAGGCAGTAAAACAGATTGAAAATAATGAAAAAATAGACTTGGATAATATTAAAATAGAAAAATCAAAAGGGGATGGAATAGCAGATACAGAATTAATTTCCGGAATTGTTTTGGATAAGGAAAAAGTTTCTAATGATATGCCTTCTGTTATTAACAATGCAAGAATTATTTTGGTTGATTTTCCGCTTGAGTTAAAAAATCCAGAGATTGACACAAAGATTTCAATTTCATCTCCAGAACAATTGCAGGGATTTTTGAATCAGGAAGAGAGAATAATAAGAGAAATGGTCGGAAAAATCAGAGAAACTAATGCTAATGTTGTTTTTTGCCAAAAAGGAATTGATGATTTTGCCCAGTATCTATTGTCAAAGGCAGGAATTTATGCATGCAGGAGAGTTGCAAGAAGCGACATGGAGAAATTAGCCAAAGCAACAAACGGAAAAATTGTCAGCAATATAAATGAACTGTCTTCTGTTGATATTGGAAATGCAGATGCTGTTGAAGAAGTGAAACATGGAGAAGATTATCTGACTTATGTGAAAGGATGCAGAAATCCAAAAGCACTGACAATACTGATTCATGGAGGGACAGGGCATATTATTGATGAAATTGAGAGAGCAATTAAGGATGGATTGGGAGTTGTTACATCTTCATTAAAGACAAAACTCGTTGTTCCTGGGGGAGGTGCTGTTGAGATAGAACTTGCTCGAAGATTGAGGCATTTCGGACAGTCTTTGAGCGGCAGAGAGCAATTGGCAGTTGAAGAATTTGCAAATGCATTGGAATTTGTTCCTGTAACTCTTGCAGAGAATGCAGGAATGGATCCCATAGATGTCCTTACAGAATTGAAATCAAAACATGATGCAGGAGACAAGAATGCAGGGCTGAATTTATTCAACAACAGGATTGAGAACGTGTTGAATGCAAAGATAATCGAGCCATACAAAATAAAAACACAGGCAATAAACTCTGCAAGCGAAGTTGCAAATATGATTTTAAGAATAGATGATGTCATTGCTTCTTCTGGGGGAAAAGGAAAAAAATATCAGGGATATTCTCCTGAGGAGATGGGAGAATATTAAATGGAAACTTTTTTTGTTATAGGGCACAGAGAAATAACTGAAATTGAATTTAATAATATTCAAGAGAGAGAAAAATTATGCATGTTAATTGACGGAAAGGGAAAAAAACATTTCTATAGAAAAAATCAAAATAATATTCCTATAGAAGGCGGAGAAAGCGTATACAATTTTTACAGGCAGCATCCTGAAACTAATGATTGGTAATTATCTTCTTATGTATCTAAACAAAATAAAAACTACAATAATTATTCCCAAGCTAACTATTGCAAGTATAATGTAAAATATTATTGGGGTTTGAGGTTCTGGCTTTGCATTTTCTCTATAAACAATCTTATCCCTGTTGAATTGGTCGTAGTATTTGTTTTGATAGTAAATGTCATTATAATCAGATATGACCCTTGAAGTTCCCTGAGAAGAACCATAAATATAATTCTTGACTCTTAGTGTGTAAGTTTGTGTGTCTGTTCCTCCTTTATTATCTGAGACTTCAACTGTTATTGTGTAATCTGTGCTTGAACTTACTTGGGGTGCTGTTCCTGATATTAATCCTGTATTTGAGTTTATGTGCAGCCAACCATGAGTATCCATAATATTATATGTCAAAATGTCTCCATCATTATCTATTGCATCAACATCATACTCATAATAATTTCCTTCTATAACACTTGTAACAGGAGAAGATGTTATTTCAGGAGCTTGATTTGTAGGAAGAACATCTAAAATAGTTAATGTATAACTCTGTGTAACAAAATTTACTCCATCTGAAACCCCTATAATTATATTATAATTAGTATTTGTATTCACAGGAGGTGCTATTCCTGTAATCAAACCATTTGAATTTATTGTAAATCCTGTCGGTGCTCCAGTTAATGAATATGTTAATAGATTATTCTCAGGGTCTGATGCTAAAACTTGATAACTATAACTCATTCCTTCGTTAATTTGTTGGTTGGGTATTGATGTTATTGTCGGAGGAAGATTTGCTGGTTGAGAAGGAATAACTGTCAGATATAAAGTTTCATACCATTTTCCTAAGTTATCAGTCCCAATTATATCTATTGTGTAGGTTCCTGGTTGTGAATTATAGTCAGAGGGTTTTATTGTATAAGAAAATGAAAAAACTATATCATTTATAATTTTTGTATAAATAGTCTTTGAGTTTAAATTAATCTCCATAGTTGTTGGGGGGCTTATTGAACCTCCATCTGGTATATTAAGATTTACACTTTGTCCATTGATTATTGTTGCTATATTGCTCCCATCATTCCATTCAGCATCAAAAATTACAGCAGAAACTCCACTAAGCAAAAAAATGCTGAAAATCAAAAAAGATAGGGTTTTTATGAATTTCATTTTCATTTATCTTTTATTTGGATTTAATCTAACGCCAGCTCTTAATCCGAAATATTTTCCATTTCTTCCGTGATATCCTGCCACTGCTCCGACTCTCCAGTTATTTATTGGAACTTCAAATCCAGCATAAACTTTTCCGAATACTTGTCTGGTTGGAGTTGAATTTGTGTTTGATTTCAAAACTTCACCGCCTTCTTTTATACTTTCATCAGTTTTTATTATACTATTACAGTAATCTAATCCTCCGCCAATAATAAGATTTGCAAATTGCAGTTCTGCTGAGGCTCCTGCCAATAGGACATCTTTTTCTTCTATCATTCCAGAGAAAGTTCTCCCATTTGAAAAAGTTTCTGAGTAAAAATCTACTGTTTTATTTCCTCCGATTCCGAAATCTAACAATGCACCTAATCCAATATTTTTGTTTTTGAAGGGGCTTGCTCTTATGCCAAAACTTCCTCCAAAACTGTCTGTTGCAAGATTGCTATTTGCCTGTATTATAAAATCCCAATATGTTTTTACTTTCCCTTCAGGAACAATTTTTTCTTCTGGAATTTCTGCTTTTTCTGTCTCTTTTTCTCTTCCTAATTCCATTATCTTGTTATGCAGATAATCTTTAAGCTCCATTTCATTGAGAATTCCTTCAAGAGCATTTTTCAATTCTGAGTTTGTAATTCTGTTGAATTCAGGATGCATGTAAATTAATTTTCCTGATTTTAGCATATCGCATTCTGCTTTTCCGAATTTTCCGTCTCCGTCAACATCATAAAACCATATTTTAGAAAATTTAACTCTTGGCTTCCCTTCCTGAGAAATAGTGCCATCACTCCATATATCATATCTGAATTTTTTATCTTTGTATTCTGGTTCTGGCCTGTGACTTTCATATTCAAAAGTCGCTATAATTTTGGGTTGAGAAGAATTATCATTTGCATGTGCAATATTTGGGGCTAAAACAGACAATCCTCCAAGCACAAGTCCTGCAAGTCCTAATCTTTTTGCCATGACTTTTCATAGAAGAAACTTCTTTATAAATCTTTCTCTTTGTTGTTATTTTATAGTTACAAATTAAGCCAGTATTGCATACAGAACACATCCAATTATTATTACAGAAGAAAGTATATTTTTCCAGTTTAATTTTTCTTTCAGGAATTTGTTTGCTAATATGTAAATAAATATCGGCCCCATCATGATTATCAGTGTGGTGAAAGTTACGCCATATTTTAGATATCCAAGATAAATTGCGATTCTGTATGCGACCCAAACTGCTCCTGTAATTAAAATCAAAAGAGATATTTTTTTGTTTTTTAATGGTTTCAAACTTGACTGGAATATTATCAGGCTTACAATAAATATGGACAGACATCTGATAAAATAAAAAGTTATAGGAGAATAGAAGTCAAGGATTAATCTTGACAGCACTAGTTCTAATGCAAAAAAGAAACTTCCGAGAATCGCAGCAACGATATATCTGTTCATTCTTAAATGCTCTTTTTTTATGTGCGGGAAAATTAAAGCAACAGCAGCGATTAATGCAGGGATTATTATTTTTGTGTTTCTCTCATATAACTGACTCGAGAGAAAACTAAATGCAATTGCAAGAAGAATCACAAACAGCGGTTCAAGAATTCGTGCAGGCTCAAGATTGGTTACTTTTTCCCATTTTAATGAATAGAAAACAAAAAGATTTGCTATTATAGAAGAAACAATTATTCCTCCAAAGATAAGAATATTTTTTAATTCAAAAGCAGGAGTATCCATTCTCCAGAAAAAATAAAGAAAGGGAAGCATAGCGAGAACAATAGCAAAGAAACTTGCAGTTTGATATAACTTAATTCCTATCTTTTTCTTTTTCAAGATGATTCTTTCTAAGATAGTGCCTACACCCAATGCCAAGGCTCCTAAAATTGGTATGTACATTTTCCTCTTTTATTCTCCACTCATGCGCGAGCCTACTCGCCCCCCGCAATCGTTATTGATATCCTATTTTCACTCATGCGCGAGCCGAGAATCGGACTCGGATCTCCTGATTTTTGCTCACCTCCGAAAAGATAAGTGGCAATCAGAAATTCTACCATTAAACTACCCGCGCATATAAAAATAATATATTTAGTCTTTAAAAAATTGGTTATTTTGAATACAATTAATAAAATTTAAAAGTATGGATTCTGTTATCATTTTAGGTCCTGTAGTCCAACGGCTAAGATAGCTCGTTTACACCGAGCAGACCGAGGTTCAACTCCTCGCAGGACCATTCTGTTGCTAAGATAGAGTAGTAATCTTTATATACTATTATCTTTTTTTTGCATAATGGAACAACGTAAAGAACACGAAGAACATGAAATTCCTGAAATGACTCTTGATAGTAAGTATTCTAACAGAAAAGACATTATGCCTGAAAATCCAGACAAGATAAAAAAAGAACTAGACAAAACAAAAAAAGAACTTGAAAAATTAAAAACATTCATTCTAAAAAAATATCCGTTTACTCAAATGCTAAGCATTCTTCCTCCAATGTCAATCAAAAATTTTGTTGAGGAAGAAGAGGTTCCGAAAGAAACAGAAAAATATATTCATTTGTATATGGTTATCCCAGAAGAGAAATTTAAGGAATATGCAAAGATAAAAGAAGAAATTATCAAGCAGATAGATGCATTGAAACAGAAGATATGGTTTCATCTGAAAACTCCTGTTGATTTGTGGGAAATTTGCTTGGACAGCAAGTTTGAGCTTATTCAGGCTGTTGCAATGTCTTTTCCATTGCATGATACAGGCATCTTAGGAGCGCTGAGAGTTGCAGAAATTCACAAGTCTCTTGTTCTTCAGAAATTTGAGAAATATGTTGTTAGTTATGTTATCGGAGGAAGTTTGGTGAGAGGAGAAGCAGTTCCGACTTCTGATGTTGATGTTTTCATAATAATCAATGACACAGATGTCAAGAGAATGCCGAGACTTGAACTGAAAGAAAGGCTTAGAGCAATAATTTATCAGTATGTTGCTGAAGCATCTGCTATTGCAGGGGTGAAAAATAAACTCTCTCCGCAGGTTTATCTTTTGACTGACTTTTGGGAGGCTGTAAAAGATGCTCATCCTGTTATCTTCACTTTTATCAGGGACGGAATTCCTATTTATGACAGAGGAACCTTCATGCCATGGAAAGCTCTTTTGAGAATGGGAAAACTGAAACCTTCTCCAGAGGCTATTGATATGTTCATGTCAATGGGAGACAAGACAATAAAGAGAGTCAAAAATGCGCTTTTGGATGTTGTAGTCAATGAAATTTTTTGGGGAATTACAACTCCAAGCCAGGCTTTGCTAATGCTTTATGGTTTGCCTCCGCCAACAGCAAAACACGGGCTTGTGGATGACATGAAAAGAATTTTTGTTGAAAAAGAAAAAATGCTCGAGAAAAAATACATTAATATTTTAGAGAAGGTTGTTGAAATATGGAGAGATTATGAGCATGATAAAATAAAAGAGATTTCAGGGGAACAGGTAGACAAACTCTTAAAAGATACTGAGGATTATCTGAAGAGACTCAAGGAATTGAGAGAGCAGATTGAAAAGAGAACACAGGAAAAAACAATAGAACAAATTTACAAGGATGTATTTGCTCTGCTTAAAAGCATGTTCGGAAACAAATCACAGGAAAAAATCATTGAGGATTTTGAAAAAGAGCTTGTAAAAAAAGGAAAAATTGCTCCTCAGGATTTAAGAATTCTGAAAGACATTATACATGCAAGGACAGAATTTAAAAAAGGAAAATCTGATATTCACAAGGTAGATGAAGCAAGAAAAAATGCTTCTATACTTATGAATGCCATAATTGAATACAATCAGAGATGTGACATTGTCTCTAAAGAAAATAACAAGGAGAATAAATAAATGGTAAATTTAATTCGTGTGGCTTTGAATATGATAAATTCTTTTGAATTATACACTGATTCAATGGAGAAAGAAATAGCACATAGGGATTATTATAAAGTTTGTTTGGATTCAAGGTATTTGTTAGGGAGTCTTGGGGAAGAAAGAACAAATGATTTAGAATTAAAAGTTAATAGTGAAGAAATCAAGAGGGGTATACATGCATTAAAAACTATGAGCAAGCAACTTGATTCAGATGTTATAGATGAAGATTTGGTTAGATGCAGTTATAATAAGTTTAGAGAAAATTCTAAGAAATTTATGAAAGAGTTATTAGAATGTTATTTCAATAATGAAGACTAATTAATTTTTTCAATAAATTTAAAAACTAATTTTCTTGATTAGTATATTAATAGGAAGTTTAAAATTATGGAAGGAAAAATTGTTCAATTCAGGCGTGGAAGAAAGACTATTACTGAAAAACATTTTTTGATAGAAGCAAAAGGAATTTCAAAAAGAAAAGAAGCAGAAAAGCTTGTCGGGAAAGAAGTAATATGGACTTCCAGCGCAGGAAAAAAAATTAAGGGAAAAATTTCTGCTGCTCACGGGAACAAGGGAGTTATGAGAGCAATATTTGAAAAAGGATTGCCGGGACAAGCAGTTACAACAGACATCGAAATTAAAATTTCTCCATCTACATCATCTAAAAAGTTAAATGACGTAAGGGTTGAGATAAAATGAGCGATAATATTAGTGTCAGACGAGATAATAAAATAGAAGATATTCCTGTTACATTAGTCAAAAGAATAAACGGAAGAAAAGGGCGTGAAATTTTGCTAAGCCAACTGGACAATGATATTGATTATTATCTTAAAATTGAAAAAACACCGACTTTTAATATTAGATACAACATTCCTCTAACTAAAGAAGAAATTGAAAGAGAAGTAATGCTTCACAGAAGTTATTCTAATCATCAGGGATTTTATGTTGTTCCTGTGAGAAGGAGAATTTAAAATGGCAATGAGAAAAGCGAGAGCATATTCAAAGAAACACACTGTTCCCTACACAAGAATAAGCAAGAAAAGACAGAAAGCTTATGTAAAGACAGTTCCGCAATCAAAGATTGTTAAATTTAACATGGGAAACTTAGAGATGTATAAGGAAGGAAAATTTTCTCATGTCCTGACCTTGGTTTCTGCAGAAAAAGTTCAGATAAGACAAAATGCCCTTGAGGCATCAAGACAATTCATAAATAAAAAACTGGACAAGGAACTCAATGGACAATATTTTTACAAGATTATTCCTTTTACTCATCATATACAAAGGGAAAATAAGATGCTTACAGCAGCAGGAGCAGACAGAATGCAGACAGGAATGCAGTTGTCATTTGGAAAAACAATCGCAAAAGCAGCTATTCTCAAGGAAAATGATAGGATAATGCTTGTCGCTGTGGCAACGCCAAAAGCTGTTTCCATTGTCAGGCATATTTTCAAGCAGATAAAATCAAAACTTCCCTGCAAGACAAAAGTTCTTTATGAATTAAAAAATAATTCTGATTAATTTAACTACTAAGTGGTAACAGTATAGAAATATTTATAAAGCAGAATTTTCTTGGATTGTTATGGCAGGCCATTACGCATAGGCTTCGCGAAACATTGAAAATGACAGAAGAAAGTAAAACAGCAAAATATTTGGAAGATATTGCTCTTTATCAGTATGCAGACGTATCTGCAAAACTCATGTCTAATGAGCAAACTGCAAAATTTGCTGGTGGCGGATTGGAAAGATTAGTGTCTGATTTTGAAAAAGTTTTGGGAGAGAACAAAGATATATTAGAAGGATTTAAGCAGGGAGCACTTGCTTCTGAAGAGGGAATTAAAATTGCAACAGCCAATTATGCAGCAAAATATGAAAAGGCTCTTGGAAAACTGAATCTCTCAGAGTTTTATAATTTAAGATTAAAAACATTAACTTCTATGTTAGGAAACAAGAAAGCAGAAGAGGCCAAGACTATTTTTGAGAAGTATGAAGGACAGACAGTTGGTACAATAAGAAAGAAATATGAGCAGGCAGTTATTATAATGAGTGACACACATGATTTGTTTGATGACAAAAAGAAAGAAGAGGCAAAGAGAACAAAGGAAAAATTAGAACCGATATATTCTTTGATAAAGTTCCTTGAAGACAGAAATTACGAAGAATTAATGCCAGGAGCAACAAAGAGTGTTTACAAGAAATTGATTTCAGATGCCTTGGACAAAGCCTGATAAAATATTTTACACGTTTTGATTGACTAAATCAGCCATGATTCTCATAAATTCCTGAGTTCGTTCCTGCCATTCATCTATTTCAACTCCTTTGAGCTCAGTGGTTTCTCCATGCATTATTTTTTTATGAAGAACAAGCAAATCCCTATACCATATGACATATTTTATTTTTAGTCTTCCTTTGTTTACAAACACTTCTTTCAGGTCAATTGGGATATGTTCCGGAGATGCAGGAGGAATTCCTGCTGCAATGAGAGCTGCGTGAGAAGAATCCACCATTGCCCAGTACAATCCTTCAATAGAATTTAATTCTGCTGCCCTGCTTCTCAAAAAGTGTGTAGGAGCTCTTTGCAGACAATTATAGATTGCTTCAGGAGTTGCCTTTATCTTTCCATTCAGCAATAAAAATTTTAATGGCTCAAAAAATCCTGCAAAATCAATCATGGCTTCTCCGTATCTCAAAACATTCAGCACTACCGGGTCGCCACGCATTAAATCTTCCCACCATGTGCTTAATTTTATTGTGTTAATGTGCAGGCTTTTTTCATATGGATTGTGTCTCAGAAGCTTGTCCAACTCTTCCCTATACCATCCTATTAATTCCTGATCCCAAACAATTGAGACATCATCAATGATTATTATTATGTCAATATCAGAGCCTGCAACAGCATTCTGCTTAACAGAAGAGCCAAAAAGAACAACTGATTTTATTATTTTGTTGAAAGTTTCATATGCCTTTGTGGCAAAATCCATTGCGATTTCTGATTCTGATTTCAGTTGAAGAGTTGGGTATTTTTTCTTCTTTGCAGAAACCTTTTTCCTTTTTTTTGTTGTCTTTTTTTTCACCATCTTAAAAACCTACGTTTTTATAATAACTCACAACCTCGCTGAATGCAAGAGCGACACGCGAAGTTGTTCGCCTCAAGCGATTTTCCTTAATTGCCTCCGATGAAAATCTTACCATCTTTTTTTCTTTCTTTTTATTATTACGCTTTTTATGTTTTTAAATATTGTTTTGCAATATATATTTTGTTTTTTCAGTGTTTCGCGAAGTTTTGTTTTGCTTCGCAATGCCTATGCGCAATGTGTTGTTTTGTCTCGCGAAGCCTATGCGTAATGGCTATTCCATTCCTCTACCAGACATTCTGCTCCCCTCTGCTCCTGGACGTTGCCCTCCTAGTTCCATTGGAAGCCTTGAAAATCCTGCTCCAAAGGTTTCATAATTTATCTGAGGAAGCATCATTCCATACCCTCCATAATAATCCTGCTGAAATCCAATAGCTTGATTCCAATAAGGAGCCATCTGCATTGAATAAATAGGAGAGCCAAAAGCTTCTAATGTCTCCTTGAAAGGAGGAGTTCTGAAATGCTGCCACCAGTTTCCTGCTTCAATAATTTTCTTTGCATTGAATCCCTCTTTTCCAAGTTTCTCGAGAATTTCTTTTATTGGAACATTCCCCATTCCCATTGGCAATTCAGTATGCTCAAATCCAAAATTGTCAGAAAGATGAACATGCTTCACAAGTTTGGCGACTTTCTCAGCCTCTTTTACAATATCTCCTTCTTCATATCCGTATTTCCTGAGCATGTTTATGTGCCCAACATCCCATGTCACCCCAATTAGTTTTGCAGCTGCTTCTCTAGCATCTCTTTCATTAATTCCTTCTTTTTTTGCCCTCTCAACAAATTTTTCTCTTGCTTTCTCAACAATTTCTTTAAGTTCCCCTCCTCTGCTGAATGCACCTCCAACAGGCGGATTTTCAATGCTTATTATCGGAGAGTTGTTTTTGAATTTTTTAAAAGAATCAAATGCCACGTTTGAAAAAGTTTCAATTGTTTTTTGTTTTGAAAAATCATTCAGATTTTCGTATAATTGCGGAGCAGGCAATTCTTTCAGAGTTTCAATTCCGTCATTGATGAGTTCTTTCATTAATGTTATATTTTCATTGCTCTTTGGATTTTCTTTTATTTTCCTTGCTTTTGCTTCTGCGTCTTTATAAAATTTATCTATCCTTCTTTTTTCCTGCTCAGATGCCTTTGCATAAGCAGCATCAAAAAGCTGTTTTAAATTATTGTAAGAACTGTTCAAAAAAGTAGTTCCTCTGGTAAACAAGAAACGCATTTCTTTTTCTGCAGGAGTTAATTCTCTTCCTAATTTTTTTTCTGCTTCTGACAGAATATTTGTAGCCATTGATTTGTTTATTGCTTCTTCTCCCATTCCGGCATAATATTCTAATTCCCTTAATTGATTGTTCCATTGTTCTTCATTTACTCTGTTGAGTTCCTGCTCGATGTCTTTTTTTCTTTCTTCTCCCGGGAAAGTACTTTCTTTTAATGGTATTTTTGCAATTGAGCCAGTATCTGTGTTAATTACGAGAGTTTCTTCTCTTTCTTTTCCTTTTGGAGAAATTTCTCCAGGGAGAATTGCAGAAGAATGAAAAGTTACAGGAATATTTCCTTTTGGATTTATCTCGTGGCTTCTCTTAACTGCAGAAAGTATTTGCCTTTCTGCTGCTTCCCTGTTGCTGTCAGAGAAACCTTCTCTTGTCAATCCAGATGGTTCTATGACAGGACCGTGAACAGAAACTTCTGCTCCTGTCAGTTTTGACAGCCTGTTGATTTCTTTTAATTGTTGATTTGGAATAGACTCAAAGATTTCAGGAGAAACTGCAGAAATTTCAATTTGTTTTGCTCCTACATTTAATTTTGTAGATGCATCCTGCAAAATATTCGCTGTTCTTGGGTCTGTTGTCAAACCAAAAGTTGCAGGATTTACTCTGTAATTTGTAAAAATGCTTCCATATTGCGGCTTGAGAGAAGAATATCCTCCCTGATAAATATCACTGATAGTATACTCTTTTTTTGCCATTTTACTAATTAAAGTAGTAAAATTAATTTATTAATTTATCTGAATTTGTATTTTTTGTATTTTTTTTGTTCTTCAAAAGGAAGTTTTCTTTCTTCTTCAAAAAATTCAACTTCATTCAGTTCTGATTCATCAATGTTTCCCCATACTCTTTCTTGCGGTTTTAAAAATTCTCTTCTCATGCTGTTGTCTGTAAAATCTCTTCTTGTTAATACAGGAGGAACAAAGTTTGTTTCATATTTTCTTTCATCCTCTTCTGTTGTATTCCTTGCAGTGTAATTTGGCTGATTTACAGAATAGTCAATTCTTCTTTCATTTTCCTGTCTTTGCTCTCCAACAACCGGCTGTATCGGAGCCTGTCTTTGCATTATTCTTTCAAGAACAGGAGCTTTTATTTCAGTAACAGGAAGAAATTCTCTTATTGCTTCCTGTCTTTCAACAGTTTCTTCGCCTTTAATTTCGTTTTCTGCTTCTTTAATTTCTCTTTCCAGTTTTGTCTCTTCTTTATTTCCTGTTTTCTTTTTTGTTCTTTTCTTAGAGATTTTTTTCTTGGGGGCTTTCTTTTTCATTAGTTATCATTAGTTGAAGAAATATAAAAAACTTCCTTAAGTAAAACTTACCATACTATGTGCCTTTTTGTATATGTCAAATATGTCAAAGACTTTTGACTTTGCATTTTCTGCAGCCAACGGACGAAGTTGGTTTTCTTCTATCCAGTTATCTTTTTGCACTTTCTCTTCCTGTTTTTTTTCTTCTTTTTTTAATTCTTTTATCTTTGGTTTTTCATATTTTCCAAGAAGTGCGAGAAACGGATTTGACTCATCTGTTGGCTTTGTTTTTTCTTCTGATTTTTCTTCAAGAAAGGAATTAATTTCTTCTTCCAATCCTCCGAGGCTTGCAGTGCTTGTTCCTTCAATTAAATTCAAAACATCACTAATTTCTGATTTGTCCAGTTCTTCATAGAGTTTTTTTATTTCATCATCATTCAATGCATAAGCCCTGAATGTTACTTCTGCTTTTCCCCCGAATACATAATGGGCTTGTTGGCTTATTCTTTGAGGTATGCCTCTGAATGTAAAATCAATAAGAATGCAGCTATAATAATCTCTTTTTAATTTTTTCAGAAAACTCGGACTTGAAAAGTCTTTTGGAAGATTTCCTTTTTCAGCTTCATCAGCCGCATCCAGTTTATTTTTCCCCAGAAGAGTCAGTTCAAGTATGATTGTATTGAATGTTTTTACTAATGCAGGCTCTCTTCCCTTTTCTTTTGCTTCCAATTCCTGCGCTGCTTTAAGATAAGGTTTTACCCATCTTGAATATAATTTTAAACTATTCACCTGGCTTTTTAGATAAGTTCTTTCAAGCTCATATCTTTTCTTCAATTCTTTTTCTGATTCTCTCAGCCATGTATTAAACTCCACTATTCTTGGCTTTAGAATTCTTTTAACTCTGTCATTCAAGTCCAATTTATCAACATCTTTTTCATCTTTGGAGACAAGGAACGCATCAATCAAAGTTTGAAAACCTGCCTGTCCCATAGCCATTGCTTTAATACTGGAATTACCTTTTAGGATATCAACTTTGTCCATCCAGATCTGCTTCAAAGCGAGAACAGATGCTTCCTGCTCTTCTTTTTTCTTTGATTTTATTCCTTCATAATATTGGAGCCTTATTTTGAAATCTTTTAAATCATAAACTATGTTTAACACGCTTCTCAACACAGTATTTACATCTCCGAGGATTTTTGTTGCCTGCTGCTGCATTATGGTTGCTCTCTGCCCCAGTTCTGCGAAATGCCCGCTTCCCGGGGTGGAACTGAAATTATCAATTAATTTTTCGGGAGCCAAGCCGAGCTCATTCATTAAATCCAAAATGAAAAAATAAATTGGTTCAAGAGTTTCTGATGAAGAATCATAAACGATAGTGTGAGTTGCTTCCGGACTTTTTTTCTTTTTATAATAAGGGCTCACTTCTTCTATTATTTCAGGGATAGATTTTATCTCTGCCATTTTATAAATAAGGACAGGCTGTTTAAAAAAGGTTTCTAATGTAATAATTTAAAAATAAATAAATCTTTTGTAAACTATGGGATTGTTTGGAAAGAAAAAAGACAGGATAATTGACTTAGGAGAGAGATATAAAATCCCTGAGAAAAAAACAGAAGTTTCCAAAAGTGATGATTCTTCAAATTTGGGGTTTTTGGGAAATTTGGCTTCAGGTTCTGATTCTTCCAGCAATTATTCTGATGATGGAGAAGAAAAAAAGAAAAAGCTCGTTAAAAGGCTTCTGGAAATGACCAACAAAATTGAAGATTTAAGCAATCAAGTTTATCATTTAAAGCAGAGAATTGAACTCCTTGAGAAAAAACTGAAAGTTAGTTTTGAGTGATTAAGTTACAGATAGATTTTTTAATCTGGTTTCTTTCCATCTTTCATACCAATGTTCTTTTTCTTTTATAACTCCTTCAGCTACAGTAGAATTAAAAACCCAACTAAAAATCTGTTCAATCTGAATTTTTTTGTTCCTTAGATTTAATTCTAAATAATGGCTCATACTTAAGTCACCGACAGTGTATTTTTCTCTGAAGGTTCCTATCTTAGTCCAGTCCTGAAAAGTTTTTCCATCTATTGTAAGAGCTTCTAATGTTCCCTTACCTTTAATTCCCTCGACTCCTGGATAAAGAATAAGGGTCGGACTTGTTTTTTCCTGTGTCAATCTGACATGATAGTTTATCTCTTTTGACTTAATATGAATATCATCTATTTGCATGAGTTTATTTAGATTATTCCTTTAAAAGATTATATTTTCTGCATAATAACTTTTATTAATCCGATTTCTTTATTTTTTATGATGATTAAAGATTTTGAAAAAAAGGTAAGGGCGTATGCTTTGAAGAATGCACTGGCTCATGGAGGAGTGGCAATGCAATCTCCTGTGATTTCTTCTTTATTTAGCGAGGGGCTTGAAAGAAAAAATATCGGGAGATATTCAAAGAAAATTTCTGAAATAATTCTTGGGGTTAATTCGCTTTCAACTGAAGAACAGGAAAAAGAATTTGAAAAACTAAAGAAGAAAATCCATGAAAGAAAAGTCAGAGAAGGACTTGAAGAACTTCCTCATGTTAACAGGAAAAAAGGTGTTGTAATGCGTTTTGCTCCTTCGCCTTCCGGGCCTTTTCATATCGGACATGCGATGACTGCATGTATTTCTTTTTTGTATGTGAAAAAATACGGGGGAAAGTTTTATGTAAGGATAGAAGATACCAACCCCGAAAACATCTATGTTCCTGCTTATAAGATGATTAAAAAAGAATCTGACTGGCTTTTTGATAAAATTGCCAAGATTGTTATTCAGTCAGAAAGAATGGAAATTTATTACAAATATATTGAGAAACTGATTAATAAAAAAGCAGCTTATATTTGCGAATGTTCTCCTGAAAAATTTAAAGGATTTGTAGAGAAAAAGAAAAACTGTCCATGCAGAAATAATAGCGTTAAGGAAAATATTATGAAATGGAAAAAAATGCTCGATAAAAAAGGTTACAAGGAAGAAGAGGCAGTTGTCAGGTTCAAATCTTCAATGAAACATAAAAATCCTGCAATGAGGGATTTTCCTTTGGCAAGAATAAATTTAACAAGACATCCTTTGCAAGGAGTTAAATACCGTGTTTGGCCTTTGATGAATCTTGCTGTTTCTGCAGATGATATTGAGATGAAAATGACACATATAATCAGAGCAAAGGACCATAGAGATAATGCTGAAAGGCAGAAGATGATTTTTGATGTCTTAAAAAGAAAGTTTCCATGGACAGCTTTTTTAGGAAAGTTTCATTTCAAAAATATGGAATTTTCAAGCACAAAAATGAGAAAGGGAATTGAGCAGGGAAAATACTCTGGTTGGGATGACAAAAGACTGCCTACGATTGCATCACTAAAAAAGCAGGGTTATAAGCCACAGGCATTCTGGAAATTTGCAGAGCAAATCGGGCTTTCAGAGAACGACAAGGTTATGGACAGGGAAGAATTTTTCAGAATGCTGGATAATTTTAACAGGAGATGTTAAGAAATCTTTTTAAACTATAATTACTAAAGATTAATAAGTTAAAATGTTTGGTGATAAAAGAGATAAAAGTCAAAGATTTTTCCACTACAATTTTTTTACAAAAAATCGTAAGGGTTTATCTACTGTTGTTGTAACTTTAATTATAATTCTTATTTCTCTTGTTGCAGTCGGAATTGTTTGGGTTGTAGTAAGAGGAATACTCAGCGGAGGGACAGAAGGCATTGAAATTAACAATAAATGTCTGAGTACTGTTGTTGAAGCCACATCAGCAAATTGCACGAGCGTAGGAGGAAATCAGGTATGCGATGTTCAATTAATGAGAAGCGGGACAGAAGCCAGTGAGATTGAGGGAGTCAAGTTAGTATTCAGGGATTCAGTAGCAGGAGAAAGCTCTAATCTGATAAGTGTTGACGGAAACATAGAAGTTCTTGTTGGAAAGAAGCAGACAGGGATAGATACTACTCTTGCTTCAGTAGACAGATTGGATGTTACTGTATTTTTCAAGGACTCAGCAGGGAAGGAGAGATTTTGCTCTCAGACAAATACTTTCACTAATTTTTCTTAATTAAGTAGACTTCATCATTTTTTCTAACTATTTCAGATACAGGTATTCCAATTTCATCCCCTTTTCTTGCTTTTTTTACTGGTTTATTGTTTATTTCAATAGAACTGATTTTTCCTTTTACAATGCCTGTTGTCTTGCCTATTATCACAATTTCATCTTCAAGTTCTAATTCATGGACGAGTTTTACTGCTGCAATTTTTATATTTGAAAAATAATGCATGACTTTTCCTATGAAATGCTTTTTTTCTCTTGATGCATTGTGTTCTATCTTTGCAAAATCATCAGCAGTTGGAAGTTTCAGATAGAAGCCAGAAGAATATCCTTTATTGTAAATTCTTTCTGATTCTTTTATTCCTGAATCTATTTCTTTTTTTGTTAGTTTTTTGTCGAGGGCTTTTCTGTAAACTCTTACAACAGCATCCACATATCTCGCATCCCTGTTTCTTCCTTCTATCTTGAATGCTTTTATTCCTGCCTGTTTCATTTTTTCTATGAATGGCAAAGCACAGAGGTCTTTTGCAGAGAGAATTTTTGAGTTTTCTATTTTCAATTCATTTCCTTCTTCATCTTTTACAATATAACTTCTTCTGCAAGGATGCAGGCATTCTCCTCTGTTGGCAGATTTGTTAAAAAGAAACTGGCTTGTAAAGCATCTTCCTGAAACTGCAACACATAGCGCGCCATGAATAAAACATTCTACATCAATTATCTTTGAGATTTCTTTTATCTGCTTTAGATTTAATTCTCTTGCCAAAATAATTCTTTTTGCTCCAAGTTTTTTATAGAATTTTGCAGCTTCAATGTTTGCAACACTTGCCTGTGTGGAAATGAAAAAAGGTATTTTGTATTTTCTACAAAATTCAACAACTGCTAAGTCCCAGCAGATAATTGCGTCTATTTTTCCTTTGACTTTTTTGATTACCTTTTCTATCTGCTTTAATTCTGAATTGTAGATTATTGTGTTTAGTGTGAGATATCTTTTTATTTTCTTTTTCTTGCATATTTTTTCAATTTTGTCCAAATCTTTTATTGTGAAATTCTTTGCATTTGCTCTCATGCTAAACTCTTTTAATCCAAAATACACTGCATCTGCTCCTGCATTTATTGCTGCATTCAGCATAGAAAAATCTCCTGCGGGAGCAAGGAGTTCATATTGCGAGGACACCAATGGTTTCCTTCGCTTAATCTTCCTTTGGATTTGACTTATGGCTGATTGTTTCATATTAATTTCTATAAGATTAAATTTAAAAAGCCTTCTTATTTCAGATTTTTATGACATCAAAAATGTCTTATTGCCGGCATCATTAGAAATGATTTTTTTAGTCAGGCGAATATTTTTATACTATTTTTAACTGAATTAAATATCAACTTCCTGTTGGGTGCTGGAATTGTGAAAAACCCGCTGGAGGTTTTCAATGGCGGTTGTAGTTCAGTGGCAGAACATGCGGTTGTGGTCCGTAAGACGAGAGTTCGATTCTCTCCTTCCGCCCTTTATGAAATTTCCGCTTCAAAGGAATGTTTCATCCGCAGCGAAGCGAGGACAAAAAAGAAGGTGAAAATGAAAATATTATTTGTTTGCAAATATAATGCATTTAGAAGCAGGATTGCTGAAGAATATTTCAGAAAAGTTAACAGAAACAAGAATGTTAAAATCATGGGAAGCAGAGGATTTATCATGGGAGGAGATTCTGACAGAGAACAGAGAAAAATAGCAAAACAGCTTCTTGGAGTAAATCTCGCAAAAAGAAAACCTCTTCCATTGAGTTTACAAGAAATGATTAAAGCAGACAAAATCATAGTTGTTGCAAATGACGTTCCAATGGTAATTTTTGATTACAAACTAGTTCCTCTTAAAAGGAAAGTTGCAATATGGAGAATAAGAGATGAGCAAAGAATGAACAAAAAGAATATTAAGAGGATTGTATTGGAAATTAAAAGAAGAGTTGATGAATTAAATAAGAAAATGGAGGGGAAATGAACACTGAAAAGTTAGAAGAAGAAAAAATAAAATTCATTACTGAATTAATGGAGAAAAGAAATAATGTTATTAATGAACCCGATTTATTAAAAAAATCTTCAGTTTTAGAGAAAATGAGATTAGATTTAAGAAATTTTGTTAAAATAGTCTTAAAAGATAATGAAAGAGTGAAAGAAATTGATAATATTAAAAATATTCAAGTATTTCGTTTAGGAATACCTAAAGAGGATTGGTCAAAAGAACTTTTGAAGAAAAAATCAATTGCACTTAAAAATATTTTATATGGAGTAAAAGGAGAGATTAAAATGAGAAGTTCATTTCAAGAAGAAATAAAGAAGATAGATAAAATTGATAAGGAATTAAAAAATACGAAAAAAGAAAGTGAAAGGAGAGCAAATGTTGCTAATTCAAAATTTTATGGAGCAGTTATAGAATTATTGGATATTCAAAGAAAAGAGCTTAAGAAAAAAGATGAACTTACTAAAACTCTTGTTAAAATAGATAATAAATTAGATGCTTTACTAAATCTTAAACAATTAGAAAAGGAAGAAGAAGACAAGGAAAAATGAAAACAGAAGCAGTTAAAGGATTCAGAGATTATACAGGGGAAGAAGCAGGGAAAAGGCAGAGAATAAAAGGAATCTTAGCTGAGACTTTCAAGAGATATGGATTTGAACTTGCAGAAACTCCTATTATAGAAAGCGAGGAGTTTGTCAAAGGACAGAATGCAAATGATGAAGCAGTTAGTGATATTTACAAACTGAGAGATAAAGGAAGAAGAAAACTGGCTTTGAGATATGAATTCACTTTCCAACTGAAGAGAATTGCAAAAAACAAAAAACTTCCTTACAAGAGATATCAAATAGGAGAAGTTTTTAGAGACGAACCAACAAGCTCAAACAGATTTCGCCAGTTTACTCAGTGTGATATTGACACAATCGGCTCAACAATAAAAGACGAGGCAGAAATTCTTACACTGACAAAAGAAATTTTTGACAAGCTTGGGATTAAGATTGATATATTGATTAATAACAGAAAATTATTGGATGAGGTTTTGGATGATTTGAAAATCAGAAAAAACAGGAAGCAGATATTGAGGGAGTTGGATAAACTAGACAAGCAGGGGCTTCAGAAAACCCAATTCGCTCTTCGGAGATTAGGAGCAGGAAAATTGCTTGAGGCAGTCAGTCAGGGAGAAGAATATTTGGTTAAGTTTGATTCTTACAGAGACATAATCAGCCTAAAAGAATATTGCAAATTGTATGGGGTTAATGTTTTGTTTTCTCCCACAATTGTCAGAGGACTGAGTTATTATACAGGAAGTGTTTTTGAAATAAAAGCAAAAAACATGAAGGAAACAATCTGCGCAGGAGGAAGTTATGAAATTAATGGAAAAAAGGCAACAGGAATTTCTTTTGGTTTGGACAGGATTTCACAACTTGCCCAAATAAAACTCCAAAGAGAAAAGTTTCTTGTTGTAAGCCTTGAGCAGGATGAAGAAGCAATTAAAGTTGTAAGAATTTTAAGAAAACAGGGAAAAAATGCTTCAATATTCTATGGAAAGCCAACAAAAGCATTGGAATTTGCAAACAGCTATGACTACGGAAATGTTATCTTTGTCGGAGAAAAAGAAGTCAGGGCAAAGAGATACAAGGTTAAGGATATGAAGAGTGGGAAGGAATCTGTTTTTAAGAAATAGATAAATTTGTAAGAGAATTTGCTGAAAAGTATTTTAAGCCGAAAGAATAGAAAATTATAAATACTTTAACAATCTTGTTTTTGTATTAAAAAGAGAGGTGGTCAGAGATTCATCTCTCTGATTGCTTCTAAAGGAATTAAAATGTTAAAAAAAGAAAATGTAATTTGGAGATTTATTAAAGACTTGTGGATTCTGCTAACAAATAAAATTCCATGGGTAAAGGGATATAGAGATCTTAGAAGAGATAGAAAAGTAAATGAAGAACTAAAATCAATAAAAGGAAAATTAAATAATGCCAAAAAAGAAAAAGATGAAGCAATTTTATTAAGGCAAATTTTAGATAAGAAAATATTTGATAAAAAAAGATTACTGGAAACTATTAAAGGGGATTATTTATTATTAATTATTTTTGCTTTTCCAAGACTTCCTAAAGTTGGATTTAGTGAAGAGGATCAAAAAGTTGTTGATAAATTTCTAAGGAAAAAATTAGAAGATAAGGAGAAAACAAATAGAAGAAACTATACAATATTCCTTACAGAAGAATTGAAATTTAAAAAGTTGGGTTATCAGTCTTCAACTAGTTTTTTTATAAAGGTGGAAGATTTACAAAAGGATTTAAGGAAAATTAAAAATTTAAGAAGGCATCTAGAAAAAAATCTACTATTACAACAAAAAAAAGAATGGGATTTAGTTATAAAATTATTAAATGAGAGCAAAAATAAGAAGATTATAGAATATGTTAAAAAAGTTAAAGAAAAGGGATTTAACCAATTATATAATATTTCATTCTATTTGAATTATATCAATTTCAGTAAAGAAAATATTTTTGTTCAGGATGAAAATAGCTTCTTAATTACTCATTTTTTAAAATTGGAAGATTTAGTTGTTAGTAAGAAAAATTTAGAATCATTGAGAGAGAACTTTAAATTTTTTGATATTTCATTATTTTTTACAAATACAATTCCTAGGGAAATAAAAAAGGTCTTAACTGAACAACAAAATAAAATCAAATCTGATTTGGATATTGAACATTTTTTTGAGGATATAAATAAGTCTGACTTAGAAAAGATTTTCCTAAACATATTAAATAGGAAATATGATAAGAAATATTTAAATTCATTGTATAATAAACAAAGAGTATTTAGGAATTTACTGGTAAATAAAAGAATAATAAATTAACCCATCTTAAGAAGTTTACTAAAAACTCTTCCTAAATTATCATTATCTGAAACTTGGATAAATTCATTTATAGGAACTGCATAAGCATTCTTTTCTTTTAAAAGAAATCCTGTTTTCATTATATCTGTTACAGGTACCCAAAACCATGTTTTATAATGGTATTCTTCATTAGAAATAACAAACCATGTAAGTATATTAAATGTTCTTTGAATATTCAAATATTTCTCAACTTCTTCACCATCTACAAAAAACTTGTCATAATCTTTTGCGGGTTTCTTTTCTTTGATATCAACAAAAATAAAACCAAAGTTTGGTAGTAGTATTATAAAATCAGGTCTTTTTATTTTTAGATATTCTTTTAATGCAGGTGAAAAACTTTCTAGTGATTGATCTAAATACCAATAAGGAATTTTATTTTTATCTAACCATTCTTTAAATCTTTCTTCAGCAATATTATCCATAATAAATGAATCGGATGAGTATATAAAAAAATATCTATATCTTAAAATATAATTTATTTATACAAACCTACATCCCCCAATTTCCTTTAATTCAATTCCTAATTTTTTAAAATGTGTCTTTAATGAGGTACGAAATGATTGACACCAAGTGCATCTTTCATCTTGTCCCCGTCCTTTAATTATCAATGAATATTCCAATGGAGAATCATTTATCTTTTTGATATAAATCCAAGCAGGCTTATGCAAATCAACTACTTTATCTACCCAATTTTTAATCTCAAAAACTTCTTTTGCTTTTGCCTCTTTTGGTAATTTTATTTCCCATTCACATTCAATTAATTTATCCTGTTCTACTCCACAATATTTCAAAATTATTTTTTTCTCTGAAAAAAGAATTTTTCTTTTAGGTTCTTTTTTAATTTCAGGAACTTTTACTCTTCCTTCAGAATCAAATTCCAATTTACCCATACTAATTAAGTTCTCTTTATCTTTAAAAAATCTCCCCCCATTCCCAACTCCCCCCAATCTCCTCCTTCCTAAACCTTCCCTTCCTAACTCCCATTACTGAAACACCATCAAAAATTATTTAAACCTTGAAATCCTCATAATATTACAAATTCCTTCGGGATGTCCTCTGCTCGCAAGGGCAGAGATGAACAATTATAAAGATAAAACTTCTTTTAATTTATTCCTTATTTCATCAAAATCTTTCTTGTTTGCCATGCCAATTTTACGAAGTAATCTTGCTGAATCAATTGCCCTTGATTGACTCAACAAAGCCACACTTGTTTTCCCGGTTTTTCCATCAAAAGAATAATAAAACTTTCCGCCTTTATTTGTTTTAGAAAGAGGAACAACGTGACAAAATTGTCTGTTAAAAACTTTCAAAATTAATATAGGACGAATAAATTCATTTCCCTTTCCCATCTTCTTCAAATCCGATATTCTCACCAATATTGCAAATCCAAATATCTCTTGCTTTATATCCTATAGGATGAGATCTATTATTGTTTATGTTTTTTTTAACTGGTGTCCAAATTTTGTAATCTTTATTCATTTTTTCAAAAAGAAAATATTGCTTTTAAGAATTTATATATCACAAAACCTCAATTTCTCTTCTCCAACCATATTCCTTTCTTGGACATCCTTGAACTTTTTAACTTATTTTATATCTGTTGATATGAAATGAAAACAGAAAGATATTTAAATTTTGGATATCTATATAAATCATAGGGAAACAGGTCCTGACGAATCCCGTCCTTAGAGGCGGTTAGTAGGATTGACGGACCTACTACTCTATTAATTTTATCTTGTTCTTTTTAGATTTAACAAAGTATCTATTATTAAGTTCATTTGATATTCTGGAGAATTTACCTTTAACTGCCCCTCTTTTATAATCTTAAACCTTTTTCCATCAATTAAAGAGAGAATTTTCATGAAGCCCCTATGTTGTCTGTCATCAACAGAGATAAACATCTTGGATTCAGACTCTTTTCTGCAAAAATCTAAAATTTCTGAACAGAGCTCAACATTTTGCCTCAATTCTGCTATCTTATGTTTGGATACTATATCTAAAATTCTATTTTTCTTAAATAATTTTTTTGCGGCATTTAAGTATTGCACTTTATTTTTTAGTCCTTTATAATGTTTTAATTTGGTAATTTTAGGTAAAAGTTCATTCAATTTTTGTTTATCAATAATTATATATCCAATTAAATTTTCAGAGTAATCCATGAAGATATAATAATCAAATTCTTCTCTTTTCATCTTAACTAACTCTTATCTCTCTTCTCCAAGCATTCTCCCCTTCCTGGAAATCCTTGAAGGATTTGATTTTTATCTCGCTGCTGAAAAGAGGGCAATTAAGAACAAACGTCTCAAACTCTCCGCCTTCGCCTGCAGCATGAATCTTGTATTGCTCCTTGAGTTCTTCAACTTCTTTGATGAATTCATTATCTATAATTCTTCCAAGCCAGGTTTTGTCAAGAGGATATGCAAACACTCCTATAATCATTACCTTGAATTCATTGTCAACCAATTCATTCAAATAAGATATTTCATCTTTATGCCATAAAGGATTGAAGCACTTTAGATTTAGTTTATTGCAAATATTCTGAATTCTGCTTGCCTGATATTTAGAATGAAGAGCTCCTGTCACAATTGTGTCTATCTTGTATTTTTTCTTTGCCTTTTTTATTATTTCTGTCAAATCTTTTAATTCTTCCTCTTTTATTCCTTTTGTTTTGTCTGTTAGCAATGGCGTTTTCATTACTTTTGCCTGGACTTTTACTAATTTTATATTCGGGGTGTGAAACATGTAACTAGCCTTGTTTTCTGAAAAAAGAGATAACAGACACTTTATTTCTGCTCCTGCTTCTCTTGCCAAGTATGCCGCATAAGTTGAATCTTTTCCTCCTGAGAATAAAACTGCTGCTTTGCTCATAAGAAAAGAAAAGATTGAAAGTTTAAAAATTATTTCACGCTTATTGGTGTTCCATTAGAACTCGGTTTTTCTTCACATTTTGGGCAATAAGGAACAAACTCTTTTGCAGTTTTACCTGAACCAGAACAAGAGAAAGGACCATCCCAAATAGAATGTATAATTGTTGCTTGTTGTATCTCTGAGTCACAATTTGTGCAAACATACCCCTCCTCAGTCTTTCTATAAATTAAGGAATCTTTTTTCTTATGATTTCTCAAATATGTTACACCATTAGAATCTGTAGCTTCTTCAGCAACAAAAGTCATCCAAGGATGTTCTTTTAAATAGATTAGCCACTCTGCATTTACATAAAATTCTAGATTTTTAATATCTAATTCTGGCATTAAAAAATTCATTAAAATTAATATTTAAGGATTTATGTGTTCAAATATATAATTTATTATATAAATCTTTAAAAATAGCTATTTCATGCTTGAAATATGAAAAGAAATTTAATTGCTCCGATATTGGCAGGGATTTTAACTATTGGTGGACTTTCTTCATGTGTAGAAAAGTTAACGGTAGAAGGAAATGTTATAAAAGAAAAATACACTCCTGCGACTGGTGGTGGTTTTTTTGCAGATTCTAGTCAATGGGATGCAGAAATAAAACTTTCTTCTGGCAAAATCATTTATATTAGAAAATTCAAAGATTCTGCTAATAGTGCAGATTTTAGATACGATGTTGGTGATAAGGTAAAATTAGTCAAAAAAGGTAAAGATTATTATTTAGACAGAGAAATTGTTGCAAGAGACTTTTGATTAATCTTTCTTCTCAATTTCCTCATCTGTTTCTTTCAAATCAGTAAAAGGATCTGGATTGTGTTTCAGAAAAACATCTTTTAGCCAGATATAAACTTCTTCAAATGGCTTTTCCTGTTCAAGCCAGACTTTTTTTTGCTCTTCCAAATACAGCAATGGAAGAAAAGAGAATATTTTTTCTTCTCTGTTATTATTTACAAATTCATTGTAGGAAATTTTATTTTTTTCTTTGTCTTTTTTGAATTTTTCCTTGAGATTCCTGTAAACTTCTATTATCTTGTTTTTTATGCTGAATTTTCTTTTTGGGAGAGCAATTGCAGCCTCTCTGAAAGTGTCTTTTGTTACTATTTCTCTTTTTATTCTTCTGTTTTCTGTTATTATTGCCTTGTTTAGTGATTCCATTAATTCCTGCAATGTTACTTTCTTAAATCTTGGAAGAGGGCTTCTTGGTATGAGTTCAGGAATATCTTCATCTAATTCAATTCTCTCCAAAGAGTATTTTGGCTGTTCTTTTTTTCCAAATAGTATTTCATCAATGCTTTTTATGTACCTATTCAGGAGAATTTCTGATTTTATTCTTAAAAGCAGAGAAGCAGCAAGAAGAACCTTGCTTGAAACAAAAAAATCTGCTTCTTCAATTTCTTTTATCTTCTCTAAATACTTGTTAGAGAGAATAGTTATGTCTATGTCCCAGGGATCTAATTGTTCTGTATTTATCAAATCATAGATTATTTCCTGCCATCCGAGTTCTCTGTTAAATAACAAGTCATGAATTTGCTCTTGTTTTACACTTGATTTTATCTCTTTTTCTGATTTTTCCATAATTATATAATGAAATTGTATTTAAAATTGTTTTGTAGTGCCTAATAATATAGAATGTAGTGGTTAATAAATTTATTTGTAGTGCCTAATAAAGTCTTTTTCAAAAAATAAATTCACTACTTTATGTTTACTATGGGTTGTCATTTTAGAAAAGTAACAAAATAGAAAGATTTATATAGTAAATGATATTATAATTCTTATCACCTCTTTTTCCCCAGGAGAGGCTTCAGATTATCTTTTTGATCAATCTGAAGAATCTCCCAGGGTTTGAAATAATTTCTTGAAATTAATTATCAACCTTAAGAAATAATTATTAAAAATAATCCAGTCTAAAATCTGGCACTGTTTATTGTGATTATTTCTTGCTTTCAAACTCAGAGTAATGGCACTTGCCACAATAAACCCTGTCTTTTGCCTGCATTAAAAAAACTCCTGGACCGCATCTCGGACAGGTTTTTTCTCGCACAATTGTATTCGAACCAGATTCTATTTTATATTTGGTATATTTCTTGCTTGTGGGTTTGTTCTTGTGCGGTTTTTTTCCTTTTTTTACTGCTGATTTTTTTGCCATTATTCTTTAACTATTTCCTTCATCCATTTTAATGTGTAATCTTTATCTCCCAACAATTTATTCTTGGCCATATTTCTAAAATTTCTAACATGTATATATCTTTTTTTATCTTTTGTCAATAATAAATCTATACTTCCTACTAATAATTGGGTTGTTGCTGCAATTGTTCTTCCATACAATTTATCTAAAGATGAATGGAAAGGTATATTTATGTATGCAGGGAAATCAATTATTGTGTGGTATAATTTGCCATACATCATTCTTTCTTTTCCTCTGTTTTATTTTCAGCTGCTTTTTGTTCTTCAAACTTTTTTTCTTTTTTTGATTTGGGTTCTGTTTTTTCCTTGTCTTCCCTTGAACCATATATGTTTGCAGTTATTATAAAATTATTTGAACCGAATCTTCCTTTTATTTTTTTGACTTTTATATTTTCTGCATCAGATGAAAATTCTTTTGCGATAAATTCTTTTGCTTCCTGAATCTTCGGAGCTATACTTGTTTCTATGATTATCTCTATTTCCTTTCTGTTAAAGAGAGGATTTTCTTTTTGTTCTAAAATTTTCAAATTTTTCATTTTAGAAATTATATTTTAATTGCAAAATTTCCTTTTTCTTTTAATTTTAACTTTTGAGCAATTTCTGACTTTTCGGGATTTAATAATACTATTCTTCCCTTAAAACTTTCAGTAGATTCCTTGGATTCGCATCTAGGACATTTTTCTCCTTCATATATTGTCTTGCAAATTTTGCATGCTTTTTGTTTCATTTTAGTTTTTTAAAATAGATTCTGTTAATTTCATTTTTAATTTATCTTCCAAAAGTGCACGTGATTTTTCTATGTCTCTTAATTCACCAATTATTAATATGCTATACTCATTAACTATTGCTGTTGTGTTTGCTACATAATAAAGGCTTTTATCTTCTTTTGTTTCCCCGAAATAAAAAACATCTTTTGAATAACCGATTTTTTTAGCAAATAAATTCTTAAAATCAATATTTTCTTTTGGTATGAATGTGTGCATTTCTATCATTTTTTCTTTTTTCCTCCCTTCGCTGCTTTTTCTTCCTTCAGTGCTTTTTGTTCTGCTTTTGTCTTTTTAATTTCATCTTCCTTAATCCAGTCTAGTTTCCCTAAACCCGGCTGCCGCATTGTTAATCCTACTTTTAATTCTCCTCCTTTGTGGCTTATTGCAACAATTCTTGCCAGGCACAAGTCTCCTGTTTTTAATGTTCTCTTGGAAGCCTTTCCAACAAGGGAATTTGTCTTGCTGAAACTCACATAATCGTCCATTGTCTGTGAAATATGAATCATTCCTTTCATTACTCCCAAATCCATAAATGCCCCGAAATTTGTTATCTCTGAGACCACCCCATAAACCAATTCCTGCAATTCAGGTTTCCATACAAGCAATTTGAATGTCGAACGATAATAAGCAGCGCCATCTCCAGGAATTATAACTCCCTCTCCAACCTCAAGAACTTCAATTATTGCTATGACGCTTCCGATTTCCTTGTCATAATAATCTGTATAACTTTCTTTAAGCTGTTGCTCAACAGACTCTATAGTAGGCAAACCGAATAATTTTGGTTCTACCCGAATATAGTCCTCTACTTCAGTTAAATAGAACATTTTATCAAAAATTATAATAAAAAATGCTTTTTAAAGGTTATCTTTGAAAGCTTTGAAAGTTAGATAATTTCTAAATTTTTCTCCCCCCTTATCACTAAATTATGATTTTGGGTTTTGTTTTTTATTTTTTTGTCTAATGTAGCAATAATGTAATTCTCATTTTCATTTGCAAGTTTTATTAATCCATTGTCAACATTTTTTGTGTATAAATCCACTCTTTTGAACTTCTGATTTCTTAAAAGTGTTAATGCAAGCTTGGCTTCTTCCTTGAATTTTCCCTTGCCCGAAAATGAAATTTTTTTTATTTCATCCAAAACCTGCAAAGGGATTAAAATTTTCATTCCCATTAGTGGAATTTTTTCAAAAAAATCTATTTTCTTTCTTATGCATGAAAGTATAAAGTTGGCATCAAGGACTGTATATTTCATTTTAATAATAATACATATTCTTTTAAAAATGCATCTTTTATTGCAAGAATCTTTAAAAATTAGTGGTTAATCTTTTTAATGTGGAACCAAAAATCTGTTGGGAATATTATCGCCTTATGAAACCATTAAATGCAGGAGAAGCAAGAAATCTTGTCAGGTTTATAGGAGAAAAGATAAAGGCAGAGGTTGATATGGGTGATGAAGATTGGCCTGCTTTTATGTTTAAAAGATATAAGGAAGGAATTGCTTACACTCAGATAGCTTTTGTTAATTTTGTTGATTACTGGGATTCTAAAGAGGAAAAGGAAAATTTTGTTAGTATGTTCCTTAGCACAGATACTCCGTTTAAAAATAGGAGATGCTTAACAAAAAAGCTGCATAAAGAAATAAAAGATTCTTATGTAAAATTTTTTGACAAATAAAAAACATTTATTAATGTTCTTTTCTATTTTTTATTATGCAGGTCAAAGACTCTCCATTTGAATTTGGAAATCTTTAACTTGCACTTGAACTTAATGAGGTTATTCAAATGCAAGAGAAAGAGAATATTTTGAGAATTCTTAAGGAGACAAGGGAAGATATAAAAGACAATGATTCTGCTAAGCTGAAAGAATTGAGCAATCAGACAAATAATACGGCTTCGCTTACACAAGATCCGGATAATATCGCAGTTGCAGTGGCTGTTTATTCAATAAGTAAGATAATTGAAAGAACAGAATACAGAAGTCTTGCAGGATGGAAAGATTTTTACAAAGTGATTATTTCTGCAATTGATAATTCCATAGATGCTATAAAAAAAGATAACACGCAGAAACTCAAAAATAGCTTGATATCTATCAGAAAAGCTGTCTCAAAACTTTCAGGGAAACTTAAGACTTATATCAAGGATGTTTTTAGGAAAGCGCAAATAAACAAAGCATCAAAGATTTATGAACATGGTATTTCTATGGAAAAAACTGCAGCTCTTTTGGGAATTACAATGTTTGAACTCGCGGGCTATGCAGGACAAAAACCAGATGCAAATATTTCTCTTACAAAAACCATTGATGTCAAATCAAGGATTAAAACTGCGATGGACATGTTCAGATGAGTAAAAAGGAAATTAAATGCAAAGAAGATTTTAAATGAAAGCAATAATTTTTGATTCAAGCACCCTGATAAATTTTACAATGAATGGCTTGCTGAGGGAATTTAGAGAATTGAAAAAATCATTTAATGGCAAATTTTTGGTGACAAGAGAAGTTGTGAATGAAATTGTTGACAAGCCAATGAAAATAAAAAGATTTGAACTTGAAGCATTAAAACTCAAGGAATTAATTACAGACAAAGTTCTTGAAATGCCTTCTTCTTTGGGAATTGATGAAAATAAATTATCAAAAATGACCTCTGAGATGATGAAACTTGCGAATAATACTTTTTTTGGAAAAAAGAGTGCAATACACCTGATTGATTCAGGAGAGACTTCATGTTTGGTGTTAAGCAAACTTCTAAGTGAGAAAGGAACAGAAAATGTTTTGTCTGTTGATGAAAGGACAACAAGACTTTTGGGGGAAAAACCCGAAAATTTATTAATTTTATTGGAGAAAAAACTTCATACACCCATAAGAACCCAAAAAGAAAACCTAAAAATGTTTGAGAATTTCAAGTTTATACGTTCAACTGAGTTAATCTATATTGCTTACAAAAAGGGAATTATAAAACTGAAAAATCACAACATTCTTGATGCTCTTCTCTATGCATTAAAATTTAATGGAGCTTCTATCTCTGATGGCGAGATAAAAGAAATGGAAAAATTAAGATAAATAAGAAATATTTTTATAGTTCTCCCTGTTATAATAATTATGATTAAAAAGAAGAGGTTGATAATATTTTTTTCTTTGTTTTTTGTAATTGCCATATTTTTATATCTTTTTGTTATTGCAGAAAATCCTGCAACTGTTTTGTGGAATGTTACAATGGATGGACCCCAAAATAGTTATGATTATGGTTATGGGGTTGCAATAGATAATAATTCAAATGTCTATGTTGTGGGGCAATCTTATTGGAGTAACGCTACAAGCGGAGATATCTATGTAGGAAAATTCAATTCATCAGGAAGCAATTTATGGAATGCCACTCTTAATGGCCCCCAAAATAATGACGACGTTGGTTATGGAATAGCAGTTGATAATGAATCAAATATCTATGTTGTAGGCTCTTCTCTTTGGAACTCTGCTACTTATTATGACATTTATATTGGAAAATTCAACTCAACAAACGGAGCAAATATTTGGAATGCTACAATAGATGGTTTTCAAAATAAAAGTGATTTTGGCTATGGGATTGCAGTAAGTAATGGTTCTATTTATGTAATTGGGAAATCTCTTTGGAGCAATGCCACAAGCGGAGATATCTATGTAGGAAAGTTCAACTCTTCTGGAAGCAATTTGTGGAATGCAACTATAGATGGTCCTCAAAGAAAAGATGATGAAGGACATGGAATTGCAATAAGCAATAATTCTATTTATATTACCGGATTTTCTCGTTGGAGTAATGCTTCAACTACAGATATTTATTTGGGAAAGTTCAATTCTTCTGGGAGCAATTTATGGAACGCAACTATAGATGGCCCTAAAAATAAGAATGATTTAGGTTATGGAATTGCAGTAGATAATAATTCTATCTATATTGTTGGATATTCTTACTGGAGTAATGCTTCAACTACAGATATTTATTTGGGAAAATTTAATTCATCAGGAAGCAATTTATGGAATGCCACTCTTAATGGCCCCCAAAATGATAATGATTTCAGCTATGGAATTGCATTGGATAATAGTTCTAACATTTATATTACAGGATTTTCTCGTTGGAGTTCTGATTTATATGATGATATCTATATAGGAAAATTCAATTCATCAGGAAGCAATTTATGGAACGCAACTATCAAAGGTTCAGCTATAGTGGCAGATCTTGGTTATGGGATTGCAATTGAGTCTTCTTTGGGAGACATTTATGTTACTGGAACTAAAGATGAAAATATTTATTTAGCCAAATTCTCAGTAGACACTATAAACCCGACAGCAGTATTTACCTGTTCTCCTGCTTCTGTTACTGTTGGGGGAACCATTACATGTTCTTGTACTCCGAGTGATGTTTTTTCAGGGATTAATAGCAGTTTAACACTATATACACCAAATCCCTCAACATCGCAAGTAGGAACATTTACAACAACATGCACTTTTGCAGATATTGTAGGAAATACTGGCTCTGCAACAGCAACTTATACTGTTAATGCGCCTGGCGGGGAAATAATACAAAATGTGCCAATAACAAGTCAGTCTCTGTCTTCAATCTCTCCAAATCAGCCGACAGAAATTATAATAGACAGTAAGGAGATAGACTTAACAAAGATAACTGTTAGTGTAACAGAATTAATTCAAAATGCTTCATTAACAATCTCAAAAATAAATATTTTACCAAAAGATTTAAAATTGGGGTTCCCTGTTGGAACTTCTTACCAAATATTTGAAATAAACACAAGAGGAATAAATGAGGAAAAAATTGATAATGCAACAATTGACTTTAAGGTAAATAAGGCTTGGCTTGCAGAACAAAACGGAACAGTAGGAGATATTGCACTCTACAGAAAGCAGGATTTAGAAAGCCAATGGAATATTCTTTCAACAACTTATACAAGTGAAGATAATCAATATTATTATTTTAGTGCATTGTCTCCTGGGTTTTCAACATTCCTTGTTTTCTTCGGGAAATATGAATGTGAAATCGGGAGCAAAAGATGCTTTAATGACCAAATACAAATGTGTGTCGGAAATTCAACATGGCTGATAACAAAAAAATGTGGTTATGGGTGCAAAGAAGGAGAATGTATGGGCATTTTTTCAATTTCAACTATTTTTTATACGAGTATAATTGCTGTTGTTAGTGTTGGAATATTAATAACCCTCTATCTTGGTTTGAGAAGACTATTCAAGAAAAAGAAAGGGAATGAAAAACTATCAATGCGGCAGAGATGATTTTTGAATAAAAACAATTAAAAATAAGTTATTTCTTTTAATACTGTTTAGGGTGCGTAGGCTAGTGGAAGACTATCTGGCTCCAGACCAGAAGATGGGGGTTCGATTCCCTCCGTGCCCATTCAACTATTAAAGAGGCATGGTTAGCAAAATTCGTGGAATTTTAGCCTTAGTGCCCATTTTAAAAAAATTTACTTGGTAATAAATGGAACAAAAAGAGGGAATAGATGCTAAAGAGCGGGAAAAAATAATTAAGAGCACAAAAGAGGCTTTGCGCAGAGAAGATACCCAAAAAACATCCATAAAAGAAGGTATTTCTGTGAGCGTTATGGATGGTGCAGGGCTGAGATACATGACTCCTTATGCTCTTGCTGTCGGCGCTAATAATACTCAAATTGGACTGCTGACTTCTATTCCTATATTGTTGGGGAATTTTTCCCAGTTATTTACCTCAAAAGCAATAGAAAAATATTCCAGAAAAAAAATAATTGTAATAAGTGCATTTATTCAGGCATTAATATGGATACCCATAATTCTGGTTGGCTATTTCTTTTTTTACAAGGGACTTGACCATGGCATCAGTGCCACGCTTGTAATTGTTTTTTATACATTATTTATTATCTTCGGAGCTTTTTTGTCTCCTGCATGGAATTCCATGATGAAAGATATTGTTCTCAAGGGAAGAGGAAGTTATTTTGCAAAAAGAAACAGAATAATGACTGCAGTAGCACTTGTAGTAATGCTGGCTTGCGGTTTAGTATTGAATTATTTCAAGAAATTAAATTTATTGTTTTTTGGTTTTCTTGCCTTGTTTGGAATTGCATTTATAGCGAGATTAGTTTCAGGGTATCTTCTGTCAAAACATTATGATCCAAAATTAAAATTGCAGAAGAGTTATTATTTCACTCTCGTTTCATTCATCAAAAGAATACCCAAAAGCAATTTCGGAAAATTTGCTGTTTTTATTTCTTTGATAACCTTTGGAGCAGCAATAGCATCTCCTTTTTTCTCTGTTTATATGCTGAAGAATCTTAATTTTAGTTATATTGTATGGACTGTTGTCATAATCTCCAATTCATTAAGCGCTTTTGTGTCCATGCCAATATGGGGAAAATTTGCAGACAGGTTCGGCAATCTCAGAGTTCTTCGCTGGACAGGCATCCTTGTATCTCCGATTCCAATTCTGTGGTTATTGACAATTTTGTTGGTAAAGATAAATATTCCTTTGGTAATTGGTTATTTAATTGTCTTGGAACTTTTCTCGGGATTTATTTGGTCAGGATTCAATCTTTGCGCGATTAATTTTATATATGATGCTGTCACAAGAGAAAAACTTGCATTATGTATTGCTTATTATAATGTTTTCAACGGGGTGGCTGTATTTATAGGAGCCACTCTTGGAGGAATCTTGGCTTCATCAAGCATTAATTTTTTCGGATTAAGTCCGATATTATTTGTATTTCTTTTAAGTGGAATTATGAGATTCTTTGCTTATATGTTAATGGCTCCGAAAGTCAGAGAGGTCAGAGAAGTGGAAACATATAAAGAAGGGGAATTTGAAAAAGAAGTTAAAAAAATGTTACTGCCTTCTCCGTTCAGATTTATCAGGCATCACCACAACCATAGTTCTGCATTCGGAGTAAATAAGCATCTATAATTTTTTTATATTTCCAAAATCATAGACTTCTTTGTCTCCTACAACATAAACTTCAAAATTCATCAGGGTTTTTTTCGGGATGATTGAAAAATAATCTTCGTATTCATATTCAAGAGAATTGATTGTTGTTCCTTCTATTGTTGATAGGAAGGAGGGCATTATGATTATTTTCTTGTTTCTGAATTTTCCAACCAAAAAACACTTGTATTTCTCTCTCTTAATATTCTGCTTGTCTGAAAGGATAATTGAGGGGTGCAAATGTCCAATGACAATTGTTTTTATTTTTTTGTCAAATACTTCTTCAAATAATTCATGCCCGTGACAGAAGGCCAAGTCATCAACAATGTAATAATCCTTTAATCTGTCGCTGAAAGAATAATCAATTGTGTCATGGTTTCCTTTTATCAGGATAATATCTTTGTCTTTTATGTAATCCTTAAGAAAATTAATGATTTCATTGAAATAATTTTTTTCTTTCCATTCATAAGAAAAAGAGTGTTTTATGTCTCCGATAAAAACAATTTTTTTAATTTTGAATTTTTTTTCTTTTATTTCACTAAAAATTGATTTCAATTCCTGAATTACTTCTTTTACTTGCTGTTCAGGAATCAAAATTCCGCTTTGTTGTAGTTGATATTCATATCCAAGATGCAAATCTCCGATTGCAAGAATTCCTTTCTCCGGGAAAAACAGAGTTTTATTTATGAAAACATAACTTTTGTTTGCCATAAATTTGAATAAAGTGCTAAATTTAAATACTTTTCATATTTTTAAGTAATATGATCAGAGAACTAATTCAGAAAACAAAAATAGATTATGAATTTCTGAAAAAGTTGTCTCCACATCATGAATTGTTAAAATATTTCAGTGTAACAGAACAAGGACTTATATATCCTGATGGGCAAATTATGGACGAATTCATAGATAGATTCAGGAAAGAAATGCCAAGATCAGAAGTTCTTGA
This sequence comes from Candidatus Woesearchaeota archaeon, assembly GCA_964509675.1. GTDB lineage: Archaea > Nanobdellota > Nanobdellia > Pacearchaeales > GW2011-AR1 > RBG-13-33-26. The sequence continues at coordinate 159,915 of CAZDXC010000001.1, read as the reverse complement.
AAAAAATAATAATATTCAAACCCTTGCAGAGTATCAATATATGCTTATTTTAACTCTTTTTAAAAACTATATTTCTTCCTTGGAAGATGCAATACAATTTGCTGAAATTATGAATTAAAATTTATCATATAAAAGAATTTATAGGGAAATAATAACCCAATATTCATGAAATATTCTTTGGAGCATAAATTTTTCAGAATAACTATTTTTCTTAAGGGAATCTACAGTTTTTTTGAATTCATAGCAGGAATCGCTTTGTTGTTAGTGTCTTCTTCTGAAATTTCTAATTTTGTTAAAGATTTATTCCGACATGAACTTTTACAGGACCCCCATGATATTATCGCGAATTTTTTGATAAATTTAACAGGAAATTTTTCGTCATCTCTTAAATTATTCTTTGCTTTGTACCTTATAATTCATGGAACTATAAAAGTAGGACTGATAATCGCTTTGTGGTTTAAAAAATTAAAAGTATACCCAATTGCCATGATTGTATTTGGCTTGTTTATAATTTATCAGATTTACAGATATATTCTGCATCCTTCTTTGGTTCTTTTGTTTCTTACTGATTTGGATATGGCAGTCATAATTCTTACATGGATGGAATGGAAACATTTAGAAAAACACAGTTAATTTTTCATACCCTTAATATGAAGCTCATGCATTCTCTTGAGAAAAGCTTGCTTATCTTCTATCCTTATTATGTCACTTTGTCCTTGCAGTATGATTCCCAAAGCAAAGGGACTTGGTAGAGGCGTGTTACGAATTTTTATCTTAATTTTTCCTTCTTCTATCCATGTGACAACTTTTTCACAGTTTTCTATATCCATTAAATCTTCAAGAACTTCTCTTCTTGCTTCTCTCAAAATCGGAAATTCAGAGGAAATTTTTTTCACAGCAGAGAGCAAAAAATGACTCTTCATCTGCTGTTTTCCAACACTTTTTTTATTTCCCTTGTAACTTCTCAAAATCATTAAACTTCTTGTTGCGCAATGCCTGAATCTTCTTGCCAGAACATCTGTTTTTTCTATTGCTTCCTTCAGAACTTCTTCAAGATTTTCAGGCTTGAGAAAATTCATAACTTTTTCTATGTTCATTTTTTCTCCGGCAATATAAAAACTGTTGTCATTTATTCCAAGCTCAATATCCCTTCCTCCTGCTCTTCCCAAGAGAAAACCTATTGCTCTTGATAATGCATCATTTACCCTTCTGCCATACATGGAATGAAAAATCAGATAATGCTTTTGGGAATTGTATCTCTCAACTAACAGTGTTTTTGAATCGGGGATTTCAAGATAATTATTCTGCTCATTAAAATAGTTGTATACAGATTCTGCTGTTGCAGTATTTAGATAGAGATATTCTTTGATTAAATTAATAATTTCAGTTTTTTTTGTTTTTTTTCTGAATTTTTCATTCATTAAAGTTCTAAATTTGTTTATCTCCATGGCAGAATCAAAACTAAGGGGAAGCATTTCAGAAAACCATGAAGGAATTGTAGGCTGTCTTTCTATTGCAGATTTAACATAAACATTCATCCCCCTTGTATAGAGATAAAGGTATTTTTTTCCTCCAAGCACGAATACATCCCCCTTTTTCATTCTCTCTAAAAATCCTTCGTCTATTGCCCCTATTGGTTCATTGCTTGGAGACAATTTCACGGTTATGAAAGATTCTTCGGGAATTGTTCCTATGTTTGTAAGATAGAGAACACGTGCCATTTTTCCTCTTTTTCCTATCTGATTGCTCTTTGAATCATACCAGATTTTTCCATAGACATTGCTTTTTTCCAGTGCATAATCTCCTGCAAGGTAAGAGATAACATCAAAAAAATCGTTTCTTGGCAGTTGAAAATAGCAGTAGCTTTTCTTTATTAATGCAAAAATTTCATTCACATCCCAAATCTTGTAAATAGCCATTCCAAAAATTTGCTGGCTTAAAACATCAAGACAATTTTTCGGAAAATATATTTTGTTTATCTTGTGTTCTAACATTTCTTTTCCAATAACACTGCATTCAACCAAATCGTCTCTGTCAAGAATAATGAACCTTCCTTTCGCAGTTTCATGAAGCTTGTGTCCTGCTCTTCCTAATCTCTGAAGCGCCCTTGATGAACTTTTTGGACTTCCGAGCATTATTACCAAATCAATATATCCAATGTCAATTCCAAGTTCAAGGGAAGTTGAACAAACAACCACTTTAAGCTTTCCTTTTCTTAGTCTGTCTTCTATGTCAAATCTGTGGCTTTTTGAGAGAGAAGAATGGTGTGCGGCAATTGTATCATCTCCATATTCTGTAGGGAATTTTTCTTTTAAGTGGCTGACTACTCTTTCAGTGGCAGAACGCGTGTTTGTAAAAACCAAGGTTGTTTTATGTTGCCTGATTAGAGAGTCAATTAAATTATACATGCTTGTTCCGAAATTTTCTTCATAAATCAAATCACCAACACTCAGAACTTTTATATCTATTTTTTTATTTAATCTCACGTCTGCAATAAAAACTTCCCTTTCATTGTCTATCCCAACAAGAAATTTAGCAACTTCTTCTAAAGGTGCAACAGTTGCACTTAATCCTATTTTCACAGGAAAAATAATACTAACTTCATTCAGTCTTTCAAGGGTTATGCTAAGATATGCTCCTCTTTTATTGTCAAGAGCATGAATTTCATCAACAATGCAGAATTCCACTGCTTTTAGATAGTTGATAAATTTGCTCGTTGTTAAGAGAATTGCAAGGCTTTCAGGAGTAGTTACAAGTATGTGCGGAGCATTTTTTGCCATTTTTGCTCTTTCTGCCGCTGTTGTATCTCCTGTTCTTAAACCAACACGAATTTTCTGAAGTTTTATTTTCTTTTTTTCAGCAAGATCATAAATTTCTTCCAAAGGTTCAATGAGATTTTTGTGAATGTCATTGCTCAACGCTTTCAATGGAGAAGTGTAAACAGCGTAAATCCTGTCCTCAAGTTGATTTTTTTCAGCAAGCATTACAAGATAATTTATTATAGAAAGAAATGCAGTAAGTGTTTTTGTTCCTCCTGTTGGGGCAGAGATAAGAATGTTTTTTCTTTCCCAAATATTTAAAACCCCGTATTTTTGAGTCGGAGAAAAAACTCTGAATTTTGTAAAAAACCATTCGCTAACCAAAGGATGCAATATTTTTTTTGTCTCTGCATCTTCTCTTGCTTTTGCATTAAAAATCTGTGTCATTATCAGATATATTGAATAAATCTTAAGAACCTATGCACATAACTTTATTATATAAATCTTTAAAAAAGTTCCTTATGATAAGAAGGCATCCCAAAAGAGCAATTTGACGAGTACTCAAAATAAAAATTTCTTTTAAAATATTCTATATTATATTTTGGAATGCAATAATCTTTAAAAAGTGTAATATTTCAGAGTAGTGAATGGTAAAAAGCAAATATGAGTGGAGAAACAGGACAAATGATTACTGCAAAAAACATGGAGAAGAAGTTTATACCCTAACTTTATTTGAAGGAAAAAAAGAAAAATTACCTCTTTTAAATTCACAAGGAACTATAGCTACCCATGAATTTGAGATAACTGCCTTTGATCCAAAACCTTATAACAGACCATATAGAACTGAAAAAATTTCAGAAGATGAAGAAACAGTTACATCAAAGAAGATTTTTTTGAGTGACTATAAAGGGAACATAGATGCAGAATTTTTTGTGAGATATGTTGGTTGGTTGGATACTGAATCAAGAGCATTTGCTTATTTCCTTAACGGAGAAATGAAAGAAGCTTATGACAGTTATGGAAAGCAGATTGAAAACCCAGAAGCATTTAGAAAATACTTAACAGAGTATTTTAAAGGAGTAAAGCCAACTGTCGGAAAACATTTAAATGAACTTATAATAAACTCCAATCTTCCTAAAAAACAGAAAGATGCTGTTAGAGATTTGTGGAGATAATTCTTATTATGTTCTTAATGTAGGAGTGATACTAAACATTTATAAATCTATATGAAAATACATTCATATGAATAAAAAAACATATGAGGTGAAGATGTATAATCCTTACATGAACCATCGTGGATATCATGTTTTTTTTACCAATCTTTCTAATCCGTTAAGAATCGGAATTATTTTAAGCCTGAGAAAAAAGGGAAAAAATGTCACAGAAATTACAAAAGAACTGGGAGTTGAGCAAAGCAAAATATCTCATGCATTAAAGATACTAAAAAACTGCAATATAGTTGATGTAAAACAAAAAGGAAAAGAGAGAATTTATTCATTAAACAAAGATACTATACTTCCTATTTTGAATTTGATTGACAAGCATGCTCTTGTTCACTGCAAAGGAAAATGCTGTATGAATAATCACAAATGATAATGATGGTAAGAAACAACGGAAACGGAAAATTATCTAACAGCCGTTATTTTGGAATAAGGATATTAATGACTGATATACTTTCTTATAATAAAGTAGTTTCTTATCTGGAAAATATAGCAATAAAGACAGTAATTGATGAAAGAGATATTTCGGAAATAAAAACAAATTATATCTTGGATAAAGATGAAAGGCAGATTGCCAGAACGAGAAGTTCAAAAAGAGTCATAGAACTGACAAGAGAAGTAAAGCCAGAAATAAGAAGCAAAATTGAGACAATAATTGCAGGATACTGAAAATGAAAAACAGGAAATTTTTCAAAGTCCTCGGCAGGAAGCCTGCGGATACAAAATGCGATTACGCATACGCATCGCAAAACACTGAAAAAGGAAAGGAGATTTTGCATAATGAGACGAATATACTTTGATAATGCAGCGACAACAAAAGTAGATGACGAAGTTTTGAAGACAATGCTTCCTTATTTTAGTGAAAAGTATGCGAATGCATCTTCTATTCATTTTATGGGGCAGGAAGCAAAGAATGCGCTTGAAAAAAGCAGAAACATTATTGCAAGGGCAATAGGTGCAAGAACTTCTGAGATTATTTTTACTTCAGGGGGAACTGAGAGCAATAATCTTGCATTGAAAGGATTATTTTTTGCAAATTATCCTGAAAAAAATCAGATAATAACAACGAGAATTGAACATGATTGCGTGCTGAATGCATGCAAATGGCTTGAAAGTCAGGGAGCAGATGTCAAGTATCTTGATGTTGATGCAGAAGGATTTATTGACCTGAAAGAACTGGAAGATTCAATAACAGACAAGACGATTCTTGTTTCTGTAATTCATGGAAATAACGAGATAGGAACAATTCAAAACCTGGAAGCAATTGGAAGAATATGCAGAAAAAAAGGAGTTTTATTTCATACAGATGCATGCCAAAGTTTCACAAAAATTCCGATAAATGTAAAAAAGCAGAACATTGATTTGTTGACTCTCAATTCGCATAAAATTTACGGGCCAAAAGGAGTTGGTGCATTATATATCAGAGACGGAATAAAAATAGTTCCGATAATGCATGGGGGAGGACATGAAAGAAACATAAGAAGCGGAACAGAAAACGTTTCTGGAATTGTCGGGTTTGCAAAAGCAGTTGAGGTTGCAAAGAAAAAAGATATTGAAAAAATGACTGAACTGAGAGATAAATTGATAGAAGGAATTTTAGAAATTCCAAATATAAGGCTTAATGGATCGAAAGAAAAAAGACTCTGTAATAACGTAAATATCTCCTTTAACAATGTTGAGGGAGAGTCAGTTGGAGGATATTTGGAAAATTTTGGAATCTGCACTTCAACAGGAAGCGCATGTGCTTCACATACCCTTGAAACAAGTCATGTATTAAAGGCTATAGGATTAACTCCTCTTCAGGCAAACAGTTCAATAAGAATAAGTATAAGTAAATATACAACAGAAGAAGAAATACGTTATTTTTTGGAAGTTCTTCCTAAAATAGTCATGAAATTAAGGAAGATAAGCCCAATAGCAAGATAATAAAAAGAGAAAATGAAAAAAACAAAAAAAAGAAAAAAGCAATATGCATGCTGTGATGAGGAAAAGATGACTTGCGAATCATGCAGTTTTGAAGAATCAATTAAAATAAAAGATAAAGATGAAGAATAAAAAAACATTTGAGGAATATAATTGTGATTTGAAAAATGAGGCAGCATGCGAGGAAGAATTGGAAGAAGAAGGATTAAATTTTGAAGAAATAGAAGGAGATGAATTCGGAGAATAAAGAAAACCCCTGTTTTTCTTTATCAATCTATCCTCTAAATTTGGAGTCATGTCTGATAATAAAATGAAAAATAAAAAAGAAACTATAACAAAAAAAATGACTTTTGCAGAAATCCTGGAAAAAAATCCAAACTCTGCAAATGTTTTGTTTGGGAGAGGACTGCATTGCATTGGATGCGGTATGGCAATGTATGAAACCCTAGAAGACGGGTGCAGAGCACACGGAATGAACAAAAAACAGATTGATGAATTAATCCAAAAACTAAACAAAAGTAAAAAAGAAAAATAAAATGAAAGCTTATGCCAAATGTCCAGAATGTGGGAAGATAATAACTACAGATTGTAAAGCATGTATAGAAGCAGGCATCTATGTATCTGAAGATGTAAAAGATAGCGATGGAACTATACATAAATGCAATATCAAAAAGAAAATCAAATGGAAAAAAGTTCCTGAAACTGAGAAGGAATTATTAGAAATAGAGGAAATAAAATGACAATACAATATTCAAAAGAAGTTATGAAAAATTTCATGAATCCAAAAAATTTGGGGGAGATAAAAAACCCAGATGGAATAGGGAAAGTGGGAAATCCTGTATGCGGGGATATTATGTGGCTCTACATTAAAGTAGGAAAAAACAAAAAAGGAAAAGATATAATCAAGGACATAAAATTCAAAACATTCGGATGTGCTGCTGCAATAGCAACCTCATCAATGATAACTCAGCTTGCAAAAAGAAAAACACTTAGAGAAGCAGAGAAAATAACGAGAAGAGACGTGGCTGATTCTCTTAAAGGACTGCCTCCGATAAAAATGCATTGTTCAAATTTAGCAAGCGATGCATTAAAAGCAGCAATTAAAGACTATGAGAGGAAAAAGAAAAAATAACTTCATAAGTTTTATATAGGACTTAAAAATAGAATAAAAATGGAAAACAAGCATGTAGGAATTTTGATTATAGGGATTTCTATTATAATAGCAATTATTGTCTGGATTTTTAATTCTGCATTGGGAAGCATTGTTGAGCAAACCTGCACTCATGGACCTTCCTGCACAATGTATAACACAATAAGAACACAAACATGGCTCAGTCTGAGCATAACAGGGGTTATTTTTATTTCAGGGTTAGTGATGATGTTTTCAAAACCAAAAGAAAGGATAATTATCAAAACAAAAAAAGAAAGAAAAAAGAAACTGAATCTTGACGGATTGGATGAAAAAGAAAAGAAAACCATTGACATTCTGCAAGATGAAAATGGCGCTATATTCCAAAATACATTGATGGAAAAGTTGGGAATAGGAAAAGTCGGAATTACAAGGCTCCTTGATAAGCTTGAAGCAAAGCAATTAATTGAGAGAAAAAGGCGTGGAATGAATAATATTGTTGTGTTGAAGAATTAATTTTCTCATTTTTTAATGAAACTAGTTTCTCCAAAGCAGATATAAAAAGCTATTCCTTGAAAAAGTTAATTAAATAACAAGGTTTCAAAATGTCAGAAGAAAAAAAGAACAATTCCAGGTTTGTTTTTCAGATGATTGTAATTGTAGTTTTAGCAGGACTATTAATGTATGGAATCGGAAAGACAACAGGAAAAAACTCCAGTATCGGAACAGGACTTGGAACTGTTTCTGCTTCAGAAGTTCTTCCCACAGGAACTCCAAGAATTTATGGAGAAGAGTTGAACGTTAGGTATAATGACATTTCTGTGAACAATCCAGAATTGGCAGATGCTACGATTCAAAGGCTCGGACAGATTGATGTGAGTGAGACGCTCCAGGGAGAACAACTGCAGAGATATATAAAAATAGCAGGAAGCATTTCATGCGAATATTGTTGCGGTGCAGCATCAATAATCTTTAGTGACGGAAGCCCTGCATGCGGTTGCGCTCATAGTTATGCTATGAGAGGACTTGCAAAATATCTGATAAAATACCACGGAACAGAGTTCAGCGATGAACAGATTTTAGAGGAACTTGGAAAATGGAAAGTTTTGTTTTTTCCAGGGATTCATCAGCAAAAAGCAGCTGTGTTAAAAAACCAAGGAATAGAACTTAACTACATTAACCTTGCAAGTAACAAATACCGTGGAATTGAAAAAGGACAAACAAACGGAAACATGGTAGGTGAATGTTAAGAAAATGGAAGATTGTTGTAGTCCAAGCAAAAGCCACCAAGAAAAAACTGATAAAGGAGGAGAATCCAGAATGGATTGGAAAAAGATACTACCCTGGATTGTTATAGGAGTGCTCGCTCTTGTTGTCATTTATGTCTTTTTTCTGAGAGGAAGCGGAACAGGACAGGTTGTCAGAAGCGGTTACGACACAATGGTCGGAGGTTGTTAATTTTTTTTATTTTTTTTATTTTTTATTTATTTAAAAACAAAGATGAAAAAAGCAATATTAATTTCAGCAATGTTAATTCCATTCATTGTAGTTATAACCTCACAGTTAGTTTCTGCTCATTGTCCGCTATGCACTGCCGGTGCAGTTGCAGGAATAGGGACTGCAAGATATCTCGGAGTTGATGATTCAATTGTCGGGTTATTTTTAGGGGCTTTTATAGTCTCCACAGCATTATGGTTCAACAAATGGCTTGTGAAGAAAAAGGTAAAAATTCCTTTTCAGGAAGTTGTCTTGGTTTTATTGTCATTCGCTTTGCTTGCAGTTCCTCTTTACACTGCAGGGATAATAACAAATTTTGAGATGGTGAAATCAATGCCAGAACATCATTCTATGCTCGGAATGGGAATTTACGGAATAGACAAACTTTTATTCGGAATGATTACAGGAACTCTGTTCGTTTGGGGAGCTTTCAGCTTCAGCGATTATCTAAAAAAGAAAAAAGGAAAAGTTCTCTACCCTTATCAAGGATTGTCTTTCATGTTTATCATATTGGTAGTTTTGTCATTAACATTCTGGCTTATTACTAAATAATTAAAATGAATACTGAAAAATTTGTGAAAAAAGTTATAGAATTTAACAGAGAAAACAAAATGGATTTGTCCAGCGGAGAGGATCTTTCAATAGCATTAATGAACCTTGTAAGTCTGGAAGAACATGCATATTTCAGTTATGTAAAAACAGAAGACGAGAAATTTTTGGAATTATTGGATAAGATAAGAGAAATCAGAAAAGAGCATTTAAAGAAATTGGTCAATGAAGACGAAAGCGAGAAATGGTGCATGAGCAAGCATCTTCTTGCTTCAAGCATGCGTCTGATAGAAACAGGAAATAAATTTCTAAAGGAAAAAAAGAAAAAAGAAGCTGAACATTTGTACAAGGACGCCTTTGAACTCTATTCAATGTTTTGGCAGATAAATCTCGCAGATACAAAAATGAATTTTCTTAATGATAATGACAGAAAATCCAAATTTTCTGAAAAATTAAAAAAACTTTTAGATTGCTGCAGAGAATGAATATAAAAAAAAGAGCTATAAGAAACGGTATAATCGCTGTATTAATTGTATTATCTGTGAATTTAATTGTTTTATATCTCCTGAAATTTCCGAGTATGGCGACAGAGATAATAGGAAAGTATTGGATTTTACTTGTCCTGCTCGTAGGAGGTTTTGGCTTTCAGGTTGGTTTATTCACATATTTAAGAGGAAAGAATGCAATAGGATGTTCTACCACGATTGCTTCAGGAGGGATATCCTCTGTAAGCATGATACTCTGCTGCAGCCACTATCTGCTGAATGTACTTCCATTCTTGGGAGCATTAATAGGAGTTTCTGCATTAGCCAGTCTTTCTAAATATACGGTTTATTTTTTAATATTGGGAATAGTTTCAAATTTGTTTGGAACGGGAATTATGCTGTATCAATCAAAAAAAGGAAAGAAAAATGAATAAAAAAATTTTTATTATGATTGGAATTTTTCTGATTTTGTTAATTGCAGGAATTTTTGTGTACAGATACAAACTTACAGGAAATGCTATAAATGACAATGCAGAATTAGAGAAATATCGCTCTGAAAGCATTCCTGAACAATGCAGGCTTCCTGAATATGAAGATGATTTGAATTGGTGGAAACAACATCTGAGTCATCATACAAATACTTTATATTGTTTAGAGTATTACAAATAAAGAAAACTTAAATATGAATGATAAATAAATTGTTGAAAGGAGGCATAAATGAAAGACAATAATTCACTCGTATGGGCGGTAGTAGCAGTAGTTGCATTGTTACTTTTAGCGAGTTTTGGATTTGGCGGAGCAGGGTTCGGAATGATGAATATGATGTATGGAAGCTATGGTTCTGGAATGATGTTTTTCGGATGGATTTTCGGAATATTGGCTTTAGTTGCTCTGATACTTTTTATAGTGTGGTTGGTTAAACAAATCCAGAAATGATAAAATGTTCAGAAAAAAGTGCGAATACTGCAAAAAGAAAATTGAAAGGGGCAAAGAAGTATTCAGGGATGTGAAAGACCCTGTATTTATTGGAACAAGAGAAAAAACATTTTGCTGTTCAGAACATGCAGATAATTATGAAAAAGAAACTACTAAAAAATCAAATTGTGGAGGGTGCTGTTAGCAGAATGGTAAAAAAAATTAATAAAAATAATAAGTCCTATTACCAGTGTGTAGACTGTAAATTGATTTATGATGATATAAATTGGGCTAATAAATGTGAAGATTGGTGCAAAAAATATAAAAGTTGTAATCTTGAAATAACCAAACATGCTATTAAATAGTCAAATAAATTTGATATAATAAAGAAATGAAAGCAAGAATAGAAATTGAAGGTATGCATTGCGCGAGCTGTGCAGCGAACATAGAAAGAAGCTTGAAAAAAATACACGGAGTTAAAAGTGCTCATGTTAATTTAATCGCCAAAAGAGGATTTGTTGAATTTGATAATGGTGAAAGGGTTTCTGAAGAAGAATTGAAAAAAGCGGTTTCAAGAGTCGGGGGATACAAGGCAACAAAAATTGAATTTGAAAATTCTGAAGAGATTCAAAGCCATGATGAACATGCACAGCATCTTACTGAAAATGGCGAACACCATCATGAACAGCCCGTGGGAGAGCCAGAGATAAAAATCTGGAGAAGAAAAATGATTTGGGCATGGCTCTTGACTATTCCTATTGCATTAATTATGTTTTCTGAAAGGCTTTTTGGCCTGAGATTTTTTGAAGAAAATGTTATGACGATTGTCCTTATGATTATTGCTTTTCCTGTTATTTTTATTTTTGGTTTTAATACCTTGAGAGGAGGCTTTAGAGGATTTTTTAATTTTTATTTTAATATGGATTCTCTTATTGCTCTCGGAACAGTAGTGGCATATATCACAGGTATTTTGAGTTTAACTGGAGTAACTCTGGATTATTCAGGAGTTTCTGCAATGATAATGGCTTTTTTTCTGACAGGAAAATATGTTGAGATGAAAGCGAGAGGACAGGCAAGCCAGGAGATAAAAAAACTTCTGGAACTGGGAGCAAAAAAAGCTGTTGTGCTGAGAGGAAAAAAGGAAATTGAAGTTGAAATTTCTGAAATAGAAACAGGAGATATCATGATTGTCAAGCCAGGAGAAAAAATCCCTACTGACGGGATAGTAATAAGAGGAGAGAGTGCTGTTGATGAATCCATGATTTCAGGAGAGAGTATGCCTGTCGAGAAAAGAAAGGGAAGCAATGTTATAGGGGCAACAATAAATCAGGATGGAATTTTGTATGTCAAGGCAACAAAAATAGGAAAAGACACATTCTTGTCTCATATAATAAAATTAGTAGAAGAAGCGCAGGGAACAAAAATTCCGATACAGAAACTCGCAGATAGGATAACCAATGTTTTTGTCCCTGTTGTTTTATTGATTTCAGTTCTGACTCTTGCAGGATGGTGGTATTTTCAAAAAGACTTAAGCAGAGCAATTTCTGTAATGGTTTCTGTCCTTGTAATTGCATGTCCGTGTGCATTGGGATTGGCAACTCCTACTGCAATCATGGTTGGAACAGGGATGGGAGCAAAAAGAGGGATATTAATCAGAAAAGGAGAAGCAATTCAAACCATGAGAAATATTAAGACAATTATATTTGACAAGACAGGAACAATAACAAAAGGAAAACCAGAAGTTGCTGAAATCTACACTAAAATCAAGGAGAGTTATCTCTTGGACATAGCCGCAAGCCTGGAAAAGCTGAGCGAGCATCCTATTGCAAGGGCGATTGTAGAAAAAGCAAATTTAAAGAGATACAGGAAAGTTTCCCAATTCAGGATTTTAAGAGGAAGAGGAATTGAAGGAAAAATCGGAACAAAGAACGTGATTATTGGAAGCAGGAATTTGTTAAAAGAAAAGGGGATATCTGTAGAAGGATTTGAAAGCGAGGTAGAGGAATTTGAAAGAAAGGGATGGACAACAATGATAGTTTCTGAAAATAAAAAGGTTTTGGGGGTGATAGCAGTTGCTGATGCAATTAAAGAAGATTCTATCGAGTCTATAAGACATCTGAACAAGGCTGGATACAAAACAGTGATGATTACAGGAGATAATGAAAAAACTGCGAGAGCCATAGCGAATAAAGTCGGAATCAGGGAAATTGTTGCAAATGTTCTTCCAGAAGATAAAGTGAAAATAACCAAGGAGATGAAACAACATGGCATGGTGGCTTTTGTCGGAGATGGCGTGAATGATGCTCCTGCATTGAAAGAGAGCAACGTTGGAATAGCAATAGGAACAGGAACAGACATCGCAATTGAAGCAGGAGATATTGTTTTGGCGACAGGAAATTTAAAGGGGGTTGTTCAGGCAATTAATCTTTCAAAAGCAACTTTTGGAAAAATAAAACAAAATTTATTTTGGGCTTTCTTTTACAATATCATAGCAATCCCTGTTGCAATTGCAGGCTTATTGCACCCTGTAATAGCAGAAATAGCAATGGCTACATCTTCTGTGACTGTTGTAAGCAATGCAAATCTGCTCAGAAGAAAGAGAATATAAAAATATTATATATTTTTCAGTTTATTATAAACTTATAAATTTCAATATTATTAGTTTTTTTATGAAAGCAAATCTTCGATTTCCATTCATTCGAAATAGGAATTTCAAATGAAAGCATTATTTGATGGACAGGATTATATTTTGATGCTACAAAGAGAAAACCAAGAACTTCTACAATTAAAACAAGGAAATAAACTTACAGCAAAATTAACAAGACCTTGGGGAGGAGGGGATTTGGACAAGATTGCAACTCTTGAACTAAAAGAAAATACTGAAATTGATGGAATAGAACTGAAATACATACCAGAAAATGCTGATAACTGGGAAGCAATTGAAGAAGTTAGAATAAGATTAAATAATCGTGCATATAGTTTTATTGGAGAGAGAGGAGAATTTGGAACAAGATATAATGGTTCAGATAAAATCAGAATTGTGAATAGTTATCCTGAAGAATTATAGAATAATTTAAAATCTCTTTTTCTTATTGGTTCTTATGAACATTGAATCTCATGTTAAGAAAACTCTTGAAAAAATAAAATTGTCTAAAAAGGATAAAATACTCGTGGCTCTGTCTGGAGGAAAAGATTCTTCTGTAACTGCTTATCTATTAAAAAAATTCGGATATAATATTGAAGGATTTCACATTGATTTGGGGATGGGGGATTACAGCAAAAGATGTCTTGAAGCAGTAAAAAAATTATGCAAAGAACTGAATATAAAATTGCATCTCTATGACATAAAAAGAGAGATGGGTTCAGGAATGTGTTATATAAGGGCAGGAATTCAGCAGAAAAAAGGATTGAAGAATTGTGCTATCTGCGGTGTTATAAAAAAGTGGATTATGAACAAGGAAGCAAGGGAATTAAAAGCAGAAAAGATTGCCACAGGACACAATCTTGATGATGAAGTTCAGACTTTTTTAATGAATGTTATGAAAGGCTCTCCCCAGTTGAGTGCAAATTCAGGAGCAATAACAAAAAATATAGAAGATAAGAAATTCATAACAAGAATCAAGCCTTTATTTTACATAGCAGAGAGAGATATAAGGGATTATTCAAAAGCGAAAAAACTTCCTGTTGTTTATGAGCATTGCCCATGTGCTCTTGATTCTTACAGAATTCAAATCAGGCAATTCACTAACAAGTTAACAACAAAGCAAAAAGAAAATATCATTAAAAATTTTGACAATCTGTCTCCTTTGATCCAGAAACTCAAAACTCAGGAGCAATTAAAATACTGCAAAATCTGCGGAGAGCCAAGCAGGAACAATATTTGTAAGATGTGTGAATTACTAAAGGTTAGATAAATATCTTCCATAGAGTCTCCAACTCTTTGAATGAAAGGGTGGTATTTTGGGAGGTAAACCTATTGAATAATGGGTGCTAAATTCATTATTAATTATCTTTATCATATTTACATAGTCTTCAATTCTTGTCATATTTGGCTTTTCTTTTTTATACTCAATAAGAATAATAGTCTGTATCTTTGCAATGACATTACCTAATTTTTTCATTAATAACTCATAGAAATATGATTTATAAAGATTATTATCACTAATTCACCTTCTTCGTTTTCTTTTCGTTCTATGCCTTGCTGCTTTTCTTGGCTTGCAGCATTCAGAGAATACAAAAATATAGAGAATTTCCAATATTCCTACTGTATTTATCAAAAATAATACTACAAACCATGCAACAGATTTCTTTCGTGCAGATTTCCATAATGCCAAACCCTTCCATATCTCCATACAAACAAAATTACCAATAAGTAAAGAGAAATTCCCAGTTGTTCTGAAACTAACATCAAATAATTTGCCATTTTTCTATCCTCTTTTTAATATTTTAATAAATGCTTTTGAGTTTAAAAAGATTTGATTTTTTCTCATAAAAAGTAATAAAGTATACAAATTTTTATTAAGTTTCTATTTTTGTTTTTGATATGATGTATGGTGTTCTATCTTATTTATGTGTAAAAGACCATGTTTTGATGGTAAAGAAATCTAAAAAGAAAGGTGACCCCAACTCAAACTTTTATACCTTGCCAGGAGGGAAATTAGAAAAAAATGAAAAAGGAACAAACTTACAAGGTAGATTAGAGGCAGCAATAAGAGAAACTACTCAAGAGACTGGTTTAACTTTAATTAATCCTATACAATTTAGAGGTATTATTCTATTTGATAATGAAGGAAGAATTTTTAATAATTGGCAGAATGCTCCTGATTATTTAGTCTACATATTTGCTGCCAAACAATATAGCGGTAAACTAATAAGTAAAGGAGATGAAAGAGAAAAACCTTTATGGATCCTAAAACAAGAAATTTTACAACTTCCGAAAAATTCAGGTGATGTTAAAATATACGAATGGCTTAAGGATGGAAGAAATTTCTTTGACGTGATAAGACACCATGGTAGAGAATTGGATGAAAGCAATACATGGATTGATTATTTCTGATTTTTTCTTGTATATTTCTGCACATTTCTGTATTCGTATATTCATGTTGCTCTATCCAAGTGAAAATAAATGTTTAAATAGTTCTTCTTTCATTATTTTCTTGCTTATACAATAGGTAGCAATAAAGGTTATTTGATATACAATATATTGTATCCTATTATTTGTTAAAAAGATTAAATAAAAATGGATTGTCCATATTGCTTACACAAAGAATCAAGAGTAACAGACAAAAGAGAGTCTCCTGAAGGGATAAGAAGGAGAAGAGAGTGTCTGAAATGCAAAAAGAGATTTACCACATATGAAAAAGCTTCTGTGGAAGACATATATGTAATAAAAAAAGATAACAGGAGAGAAAAGTTCAGCAAGGAAAAACTCGAAGCAGGAATTTACAGGGCATTTGAAAAACGCCCTGTCGCAAAAGAAAAAATAGACAAAATGATAAATGAAATAGAAGAACAGATAAGAAGAAAGGGAAAAAAGGAAATTAAAAGTTCTGAGATTGGGGAATTAGTCATGAAAAAAATAAAAAAAATTGACAATGTCGCGTATATAAGATTTGCATCTGTATATAGGGAATTTCAGGACATAGATGATTTTAAACGAGAGATGAAGGGATTGTAAATGAGAAAATATGAGGTAAAAGAAGAAAGGGGATTGACTATTGAAAGATATTTCATAGAAAAGAATAAGCTTGCGGAAGATTATTTTGAATTTGAAAAAAATGATGCTGAGATAAGGGATGATAATGGGGTTAAATTATGGGTTCAGAAAAATGCAGAATTTCCAAAACAATGGAGCAAATTAGCAAGGGATATAACTGCCTCAAAATATTTTTTTGGAGAGCATGGAACTTCCCAAAGAGAAAATTCAATCAAAGATTTGATTGGAAGAGTAAGTTCTACTATGGCTGATTGGGGGATTAAGCAACATTATTTTTCATCAAGAAAAAAGGCAGAAATATTTAGGGAGGAATTGGCGTATCTTTCATACAGCCAAAAAATGGCATTCAATTCTCCTGTTTGGTTTAATGTTGGAACTCATTTAAGAGCAGAGCCAAGCAAAGAAAGAAAAGAGGCATGGAGAATAGCAGAAAAAAATCAATCAATTATTTATTCAACTCCTTTTGGAGATGTGAAATTTAATATAAAAAAAGGAACCGCCATTCCTATTCAAATTGGAGAAGATATTTTTTACCCACAAACACCGGCTTGTTTTATTCAGAGCGTTGGAGATACTATGGAAGATATTATGGAACTTGCCAAGAAAGAAGCCTTGCTTTTTAAATATGGTTCTGGAACAGGAAGCAACATCTCTTCATTGCGTTCTTCTAGAGAAAAATTAAGTTCTGGTGGAAAGCCTTCTGGCCCTTTAGCATATTGGGCATTTTGGGATAAAGTTGCAGGAATTGTCAAATCTGGAGGAAAAACAAGAAGGGCTTCTAAGATGAATAGTCTAGAAGACATCCATCCGGATATTATGGAATTCATCAATTCAAAAATGGAAGAAGAGAAGTTACTGCATATTTTAATTGATAATGGAGTTCCTTGGCAAAGAGCCCAGGAGAGTGTGAATTACCAAAATACAAATATTTCTGTAGGAGCAAGTGATAAATTCATGAATTCAGTTTTAGAAGACAAAGAATGGCAGACAATTCCTGTTCATAGCAAGGATATAGCACATAAAATGCCCAAATATAAAGCAAAACAAATGATGAGAGCAATTGCAAAAGCAACACATTTTTGTGGAGATCCAGGATTACAATTTAGAGACACAATGAACAAGTGGCATACCTGCAAAGATTCAGGTGGGATAAAAGCATCAAATCCTTGTTCAGAATATATGTTTATAGACAACAGTTCCTGCAACTTGGCTTCACAAAATTTAATGGCTTTCAGAAAAGAAGATGATACTTTTGACATTTCTGCACTTGAAAATTCTGTAAGAGTTACTGCAATTGCACAGGATTTGGAAATTGACAATTCTTCTTATCCCACAAGGGAAATTGCAGAGAATTCGCACAAATTCCGTCCTTTAGGAATGGGATATGCGAATCTTGGAGCATTAATTATGTCTCTCGGCCTGCCATATGATTCTGATGAGGCAAGGGCAATTGCAGCGTCAATAACTGCATTGCTCACTGCAAATGTTTATAAAACTTCTGCTGAAATGGCGCAGAAAATCGGAACCTTTGAGGAATTTGAAAAAAACAAAAATTCGATGATGGAAGTAATAAAAATGCATAGGGATGCATTAAAAAATGTTCAAAAAGAAAAACTGCCAAAAGGATTGGAAGCCATTCTTGATACTGCAAAAGAAAGATGGAATGAAGTTGTTGAGCTTGGGGGGAAGTATGGGTTTAGGAATGCCCAAGCAACTGTTCTTGCACCTACAGGAACAATTGGATTTATGATGGATTGTGATACAAAGGGAATTGAACCTGAAATCGGATTAGTTCAGACAAAAAAGTTAGTCGGGGGAGGAAATTTGAGATTAGTGAATACAACAGTAGAACCAACATTAAAAAAATTGGGTTATAATGAAGCACAGATTAATGAGATGAAAAAATATGTTTTAGAAAAAGAAACAATGGAAGGGGCCCCTTATATTAAAGAGGAACATCTTGCTATTTTTGATTGTTCAAACAAACCCAATCATGCAAAAAGAACAATCTCTATCTACGGACATTTGAAAATGATGGCTGCTGTTCAGCCTTTTCTGTCAGGAGCAATTTCAAAGACAGTGAATATGCCTAAGGAAGCAACTATCGAAGAAATAGAAAAGGCATACATTGATGCATGGAAAATGGGATTGAAGGCAATTGCAATTTACAGAGACAAGAGCAAGAGAATTCAGCCATTGAATTTCTCAGAAAAAAGTCTTGAAGGAAAAATCAAACCAGTAAGAAAAAAACTTCCCAATACGAGAAGGGGAATTATTCATAAATTTGAAATTGCCGGAGGACATGAAGGTTATCTGGGAGTTGGATTGTATGATGATGGAATTCCCGGAGAAACATTTATTGATATGAGTAAAGAGGGAACTACTGTAAAAGGATTGATGGATACTATCGGAATTTTAACTTCAATGGCTTTGCAATATGGAGTACCTTTAGAAACATTAGTCAAAAAATTCAGACATCAGAAGTTTGAACCATATGGGCTTGTCAGGGGACATCCTGAAATCCACAAAGCAGATTCTCCTATAGATTACATCTTTCATTTCTTACAAAAACAATTTTTAAATTTAGAAAATGGAAATGATGAAGATAATGGAAAGGAAGAGATCATAATTGATTCCCTTGTTCCTGAAAAAAATATTCAAGCAGAAATTGTCGAAGAAGCTGGAGGATTTTGTGCTGTATGCGGAGCAAAAATGATTAAGAAAGGGCATTGTCTTGAAAAGTGCTCTAATCCTGAATGCGGATGGGAAAGCCCAAAAGGTTGTGGAGAATAATAAAATTCAAAATATATTCCAGAGTATAATTTTATTTATAAAATAAAAAAATTTTTATCTAAGATGACAGGGGAATATAGAGGAAAGAGATTTCTTACTGATGAAGATTTAAAGACAAATGTTCTTGGAGTATATCCCAAAGTCAGCATAAAAAATCCTGAACTTAAAGAATATTTTTATCAGGTTTTCAATCGTGATTTCCTTGGAGGAGATGAATTAGTTTCTTATGCGCAGTCCTTGGTTTCAGGAGGAATGAATTTCAACACTCTGGAAAATGATATTTTACAAGATATAGAAAATGAACATGGGCTAAAGAAAACAATTTTCAAAAAAACAGCAACAGGAATAGGAAGAGGACATTCGCTCGGAGGCCTGGCCGGAATTGTTTTAGGGCTTAATGGAACAAAAATGATTGATTCTGGGTTGACAGGATTTGTTGTTTCAAGAAGTTTGGCAACGAGTTCAAGAAGAAGAGAAACAACAACAGAGGAAATTGTTGTTCCAAAAGTCTTGTTTAAAAGAGAGGATTTATTGAATGAATATTTAAAAATTTCAAGGGATGTTTTTAATGCTGCAAAAGATTTCAAGGAAAAATTCGGGAAACTTGCAGGAGTTGAGACATTCAACAAAGTAATTCCTTACAATAATCCTGCAGACTTGTTTATTGTCATGCCTCTTGATACCTTAGCAACATTAAAATTTGAAGTTGAGCAAGATAAGGCAAATCCAAACGGAAATTTTGTTCCGAGAGAATTGCATTATTTAGCAGACAGGCTTGAAAACTTAACAGAAAAAGCAGGAATGGGAATAATGTATTCGCAAAGGACAAGAGTTCCAAGAGATACTTATTTTCATTATACTGTTTTCAAAGATCCTTCTGTTCAGAATTCTGCACTGGAGATAGCAGAAAAAATAGGAATGCCTTTTGAACCAAGGGTTGTTTCTGTTAATGATATTAAAGAAGACGGAGGAAATGGTTTTATTAATGGATTAAATAGATTAGAAAAATATTTTGAAGAAACAAGAAAAATAACCAATCCAAAAAAACTTACAGAAGAATCAATGAAATGTATGCTTTCATTGAGGGATTTTGTCGGAGAATACAATGATGCAGTCAGGATAAAAATTGCTGATTCTCTTTCATGGAGAGTCTGGAGCGAACAAAAAAGACATGCTACATTGAGACAAAATGTAGAGTCGGTTTATTCTGCTGTTGACAGAGCCTACAAAAAAGTTAAGGAATTAGACCTCCCGACATTGGGATTTAGAAATATTCCTGCCAGCTCTCTTCAGGAATTAGAAAAAGTAATTTCAATAGATGAAAGATTAAAAAAACAACCAGAACTATTAACTCCTTATTTATATCATACTGCAAAACAATTGATGTTTTATGGAAGGCTTGTTGAAGAAGGTTTTGAGAAAAGAGATGCGTTGTATATTGTTCCCAAGAATATAAAACTAAGAACATCAGAAACTTATGATTTAGTGAATTTAATTGATTTGGAATTGCCTCTTAGATTGTGCAAGGCATGCGAGCCTGAAAGATATGCAGCATCATGGAAAAAAAGAGAGTTAATTGCAAGTGCTGTTCCTGAAATAAAATATTTTCTTGAACCAAAATGCAATATTGGATTCTGCACAGAAGGAAATTTCTGC
The DNA here is from genome assembly GCA_964509675.1 of Candidatus Woesearchaeota archaeon. Classification (GTDB taxonomy): domain Archaea; phylum Nanobdellota; class Nanobdellia; order Pacearchaeales; family GW2011-AR1; genus RBG-13-33-26. Next base: position 139,273 of record CAZDXC010000001.1, on the reverse strand, counting down.
AAGCACATAACTGATTTAAGAGAATATAACAATGAATTGCACAAACAGACAAAGTATGAAATGCTCGGAAATTCAAGATAGAGAATTTAATTCCATCTATTTCTATCGTTCATTAATTCTTTATATGAGTCATTTATCAAATTGATTAAAGAACGGGAATAATTTTTATGCAAACTGATAATGAAATCTCCTGCCCTTGAATCCATATTATAATAAGAAATTATTTCCTTTAATGTATCTGAGTCAAGGTTCATTATTTCAAATTTAATCGGTTTTTTTGTTCCTGAAGAATAATTGTCTATCATGTTGTCTAAAACTGCCTGCTGAACAAATGAATGCCTTTTTATTTTGCTGATAAAATTTCTGTAAGCTACTGAATCTTTGTTTCTAAAAATAACTGAAAGTTTCTCTGAATTTTCTTTCTCTCCTGCTTCTTTAATACCTATTTTTATAAATGGGATGTAAATGGAAGCATCAGGATTTTCAACACATTCTTTTAAAGTTGGAGTTAATCTTATTTGATTTATTATTGACTGATTATATCTTGACAACAATTTCTGAGTATTTAATTTATTTACCTTTCTGAATTTCTTTTTTGTTTTTTTAGCAAATATTTGTCTGTATAATTCTCTTTCTTTCTGAGTTCTTGCTTCTTTTTTATAAATTTCAGGACTTAGAACACTATCTTCAAGTTTTGTTCTTTTTTCCTCTTGCAAATTCTCTTTGATTAATTTAGCACGCCTGTAAAACTCTTCTGCAGAAAGCCTTGTATCTAATATTCTTATTAAAGGATGCATATGCTCTTCAATGAGTTTAAATAAAGGAAGGTCAAATTTAACGATTTCATTCAAATATAATCGCTTAATCTCTTTCATTACATCAAGTATTTCTCTTTTTTCTTTTACAAGATTGATAAAAAGCGGGTCTTCTGAAAATGACAAAGAATTGTGCAGTTTTGTAATACCCCTAAAGTAAGGCACATTTATGCTGGAATCAGAAAAGAAATGTTCAATAGCTCCGTCTAATTCAGGATATACTTTTTTATTTCTGGCACGTATAAAAGGAGAATAAGAAAGCTTTCTTGGTTTTACTTTTCTTAATTCTTCCCTTACTTCATACTCTGTCATTATTTTGAGCATGGGGAAAAACCAAATAGATATTATTTAAATCTTCTTATTTTATATTGTAACAAAACTTTTATAAATCATTTTTATGATAATCTAGAATGACAAAGCGATTACGCATACGCATCGCGAGGCACTGAAAATGACAAATAATGATAATGTTCCTGAATTGACAGACAAAGAATTTGAAGAATTCATTAAAAAGGGAATGGTTTTCATAGATTTTTTTGCAGAATGGTGCATGCCCTGCCTGATGATGGCTCCTGTAATTGATGAATTAAGTGAGAAATTAGGAAAAAAAATAAAATTCGGCAAAGTTAATGTAGAAGATAATCAGTTGCTTGCAAGAAAGTTCAATATCAGTTCAATTCCTAATTTTGTTTTGCTAAAAGACGGAAAACCTATTGAACAATTTGTGGGAGCTATGTCTGGAGACGAACTTGAAAACAGGCTGAAAAAGTTTGTTTAATTCTTATACAAAGATTTTTTAAATACAAATTTACTTAGTGAATTAAGGCTCCGTAGCTCTATGGAATTTCCAATTTAAGGGTAGGTTTCATAGCAGTGAGGAGACGTGAAACGGCTCCGTAGCTCAGTCTGGTTAGAGCACTGGACTTTTATGCCCAACTTTCTTTAGAAAAGAAAGATTCGGCGCTCAAAGAAACTACAATAGGCAAAGAGATCCAGGTGTCGTGGGTTCAAATCCCATCGGGGCCATACCATATCAGATTTGCATAAAATCAGATTTCTTTTACAATTATTGTCCTGCTGCATTTCTTTGGAGACCAACATTTTATAACCATTCTGTCCCTATTTTCCTCATCTACTTCTATATGAAATGCTGTGGCTCCACAATCAGGACATCTATATGTTTTTCCCATAAATTATACTGATTAAACGATTATTTAAAGACTTTTTGTGCAGGAACGACTTATTGTGCAAAGCAAAGACACCCAAAGATTTAAAAACTAAATTTTGCTATTTTTTATTATTCCAAAGTTGTTAAAGTTTAGTATTTCCTTTAACATTTATTGTAAATAATTTATCCTCTATAAGATGCACGTTCTCCAACCCAAACACACAAAACTCAATGAAAAAGAAGTTGAAGAATTATTAAATAGATTAAATATTTCTAAGGCACAATTGCCAAAAATTCTTTCCACAGATGTGGCTTTGCCAGAAGACTGCGATGTCGGAGACATAATCAAAATTGAAAGAAAATCAGGAGTTTATTTCAGAGTGGTGGTATAATGAAAAAAGACAATCATCTTGTAATAAAAAAATATCTTGAAGAACATTCTTTAGTGGAATCTAACATTACTTCCTTCAATGAATTCTTAGAGCACAGAATGCAGGAGATTGTCAATGAAATTTCTGAAAGTATGAATAATGAAGAATTTGAAATCAGCTTGGGGAAAGTAAAAATTGAAAAACCAAAAGTCGTTGAAGCCGACGGAAGTTCTTCCCTGATAATGCCTTATGAAGCAAGATTGAGAAATCTTACTTACTCTGCTCCTGTAACCCTTGAGATAACAGTGAAAAAAGGAGACATAGTTGATTCTGAGACTGTTGAAGTCGGGAAAATTCCGATAATGGTAAAGAGCAAGGCATGCAACACCCATGGAATGAGCGATGAAGAATTGATTGAAAATTATTCTGACCCTCTAGACCCAGGAGGATATTTCATAATAAATGGAAATGAAAGAGTAATGGTCATGGCAGAAGACCTTGCTGAAAACCAGCCATTCATTGAAGTGAACAGCAAGGGAAACTTAAACCTTAGATTATTTTCATTAAAAGGAACATACAGAATTCCTATCACAATTTCGGAAAGCAAGGAAGGAATTATTGAACTGTCATTCAGCAGATTCAAAGATTTGCCTGCAATAGTCATTTTGAAATCTCTTGGATTAATAAAAGAATCTGATATTGCAAAATATATTGGAAAAGAAACCGATTCTGTTATTGTTAATTTGTATGAATTTGTTGATATTGCAACAAAAGAAGATGCCATGATGTTTATTGCTGAAAAAACAGGGCTCCAAGGGACAAAAAAAGAAATTCTTGACAGAATAAAGCAAAGAATGGATTCTTATTTGCTTCCCCATATAGGACAAAAAAAAGAGGACAGGATAAACAAGGCAATAACAATCTGCAAACTCATAAAACAATTTTTAATTGCAAAAGAAAATCCTGAACTAAGAACAGACAAAGATCATTATTCAAATAAAAGAGTCAGGCTTTCAGGCGATTTATTGGCAAATCTTTTCAGAGTTAATCTCGGAATTTTGATAAGAGATATTCAGTATTCAATTCAAAAATCATCAAAAAGAAAAAAATTCTTTTCTATCCGTGTTATAGCAAAATCAACTTTATTTTCCCACAGGGTTGAATCTGCAATCGCAACAGGAAGCTGGACAGGAGAAAGAAGCGGGGTAACCCAAAACATGGATAAGACAAATTATCTTGCAATGATTTCTCAATTACAGAGAGTTTCAAGCATGCTTCCTTCTGATCAGGAAAACTTTCTGGCAAGAACTCTTCATCCGACTCATTATGGAAGGTTCTGTCCGATAGAGACGCCAGAAGGAACTGAAATTGGTTTAAGAAAAAACCTTGCAATATTAAGCAAAATTTCAACAAGAGTAGAACTTGATAATGAGAAATTTTTCAAGGATTTGAAATCTCTTGGAATGGAAAGGGAAGGATTTGAAGGAGCAGAAGTGTTCTTTAACGGAAGATTTATAGGAAATGCAAAAGAACCAGAGGAATTTGTAAAAAAAATAAGAGAAAAAAGACGTGAAGGAAATTTCCCCATACAAATGAGTGTTAGAAGTGATGTAGGATTTAAGACAGTTTTAATTTCCACAGAATCAGGAAGGGTATTGCGTCCTTTGATAATTTCAGAAAACGGAATCTCGAGATTAAAAAATGAGCACAAGATACAAATTGAGCAGGGTGAATTAAAATGGAATGATTTGTTGAATAAAGGAATAATAGAGTATATAGATGCTGCCGAAGAAGAAAACACATTAGTTGCCTTGTACGAGGAGGAACTAACTTCAGAGAGCACCCATCTTGAAATTGATAATATGGATTTGCTTGGAGTTGTTACAAGTTTGGTTCCATATGGAAATCATGACCAAAGTTCAAGACTCAACAGAGGAAGCAAAACACAAAAACAGGCACTTGGACTTTATTCTGCAAATTATCTTTGTAGATTAGATACTGATGTAAGTATTTTACAATATCCCCAAAAACCGATTGTGAGAAGCTTTGTTTATGATACTCTTAATACATATCCTGCAGGACAAAATTTGGTTGTAGCAATCATGACTTATGAGGGATATAACATGGAAGATGCCCTTGTATTTAATAAGGGAAGTTTGGACAGGGGTGTTGGAAGAAGTTTCTATTTCCGTCCTTATAGTGCAATAGAAATGAATTATGCAGGAGGGCTAAAAGATGAGATTGCTATTCCCGAAAAAGACGCTTCTGGATACAGAACAGAAGCAAGTTACAAACATTTGGAAAGTGATGGAATCATTTATCCTGAAGCAGAAGTAGATGAGGGAGAAGTTATGATTGGGAAAATGTCTCCCCCAAAATTCTTGTCAGAAGCAAGAGAAATTTCCATTAAAACAAAAAAAGAGTCAAGCATTACGATGAGACAGGAAGAAAAAGGAATTGTAGATGGTGTTTTTATAACAGAAGATTCAGAAGGAAACAAGATAGTTCAGGTAAGAACTCGTGACCAAAGAGTTCCTGAACTTGGAGACAAGTTTGCAACATCTCATGGACAAAAAGGAGTTATTGGAATGATTGTTCCTGAAGAAGATATACCTTTCACTTCAAGGGGAGTAAGGCCTGATGTAATTTTTAATCCTCATGGATTGCCGAGCAGAATGACTGTTGGATACTTGTTAGAATTAATTGCAGGAAAAGTAGGGAGCCTTAACGGAGAAATTATGGACGGGACAAGCTTTTCAGGAATAGGAAAAAAGCAGTTGGAAGAGCAATTGAGGAATCTTGGTTTTAGGTATGACGGGAAAGAAACAATGTATAACGGGATAACAGGAAAGAGGATGTCTGCAAAAATATTTGTCGGAAATTTGTATTACCTGAAACTGAAATACATGGTAGGAAACAAGATGCATGGAAGAGCTTCTGGAAAAGTCGCATTATTAACAAGACAGCCGATAGAAGGAAGGGCAAGAGGAGGAGCATTAAGATTAGGAGAAATGGAACAGGAAGCATTAGTTGCCCATGGCTCTTCTTTATTGCTGAAAGAAAGATATGATTCAGACAAAGTTGTTCTTCCAATATGTATGAAATGCGGAAGCATTGGAATTGATGATAACGCAAGGAATAAATTAATCTGTCCTATGTGCGGGAGCGAAGACATAGAGCCAGTAGAAATGTCTTATGCATTCAAGCTTCTGCTTGAAGAGCTTCAGGGATTGCACATCCACACAACATTCGGACTGAAAAACAAATACGAATAGCGATTACGCATACGCATTGCGAGACAAAACAACACATTACGCATACGCATTGCGAGACAAAACAACACATTACGCATACGCATTGCGAGACAAAACAAAACTTCGCGAAACACTGAAATAAAAAATAAAAATGATAGAACAAAAACCAATAAAGAAGAAAGTAGAAGAAATAAGATTTGCCTTGTTTAGTCCAGAAGACATCAAGAAAATCTCTGCTGCAAAGATAGTCACGCCTGAACTTTATAATATAGATGGATATCCTGTTGACGGAGGACTGATGGATTTACGTCTTGGTGCGATAGACCCGGGAGTGAGATGCAGAACATGCGGAGGAAGACTGAAAGAATGTTTGGGACATCCTGGAAGCATTGATTTGGCAAGACCCATAATACATTTGAAATATGTCTCTTTAATTGAACTGGCATTAAGATGTTTTTGCAGAGAGTGTGGAAAACTCTTGATTGCTGACAAAGATTTGGAAAAATATACTCCAAGCGAGAGAGCAAAAAAGGCAAAGGATTCAAAGAAATGTCCGCATTGTGGTGCTGTGCATGAAAGAATTAAACTTGATAAGCCGACAAGTTTTTTCATTGGAAAGACAAGACTTTTTCCTACTGAAATAAGAGAAATGCTCGTTAATATTCCAAACGAAGAATTGAAAAAAATTGGTGTAAATCCAACCACATGCAGACCAGAATGGGCTGTTTTGACTATGCTTCTTGTCCCTCCCGTAACAGTAAGACCAAGCATTATCTTGGAATCAGGAGAGAGAAGCGAAGATGACCTTACTCATAAGCTTTCTGATATTATAAGAGCAAACCAAAGACTTTGGGAAAATCTGAATGCAGGAGCTCCTGAAGTAATAATAGAAGATTTGTGGGATTTATTACAATTTCATGTCACAACATTTTTTGACAATAGCGTAGCAAAAATACCTCCTGCAAGACACCGTTCAGGACAACCATTAAAAACAATTATGGAAAGAATAAAGGGAAAAGAAGGAAGAATAAGAAAAAATCTTGCTGGAAAAAGAGTAAATTATTCGGGAAGAACAGTAATTTCTCCAGACCCATACATATCAATCAATGAAGTAGGAATTCCTTATGAAATTGCAAAGGTAGTTACTGTTGCAGAAAGTGTCACTGACTTGAATATTGAAAAACTGAAAGAATTAATTGAGAGGGGAGAAGAATATCCAGGAGCAAATTATATTATAAGACCTGACGGAAAGAGAAAAAAAATAACTCCTGACTTGAAAGAAGAAATAATCAATGAACTTGATTCGGGGTATAAAGTTGAGAGACATCTTCAGGACGGAGATGTTGTTTTATTCAACAGGCATCCAAGTTTGCACAGAGGAAGCCTGATGGCCCATTTTGTTAAGGTGCTTCCAGGAAGAACTTTCAGGTTACATCCTTCTGTGGTTACTCCATATAATGCAGATTTTGACGGGGATGAAATGAACATACATTCTCCGCAGACAGAAGAAGCAAGGGCAGAAGCAAAAATTCTCTTGGATGTAAAGAAAAATTTAATTTCTCCGAAGAATAACACAAATTTAATCGGATGTATAGGAGACGCAATAACAGGAAATTATCTTCTTGGAGAAGAGGAATTCTCAAATGATTATGCAAATCAAATCCTTTTCAAATCAGGCATTAATCAGGAAATATCAAAAAAGAACATAACAGGAAAAGAAATGTTTTCATTAATACTTCCAAAAATAAATTTCTCTAATGATTCTGTCAGCATAAGAAATGGAGAAGTCACTAAAGGAGAAATAGACAAAACATTATTCGGAAGCGAAGACGGGGGATTTATAAAAGTCCTTGATGAGAAAGTCGGAACAAATGAAACATTTGAAACAATAAGAAAAGTGTTTAATTTGGGTGTCAAATATCTGTCAGACAGGGGAATAACAATTTCTGTTGAAGATTTGGATTTGAATCAAAGCGTGATTGATGCAGGAGAAGAAATAATAAAGAAAGCCGAGAAGAAAACAGAAGAAATTATAGAAAGCTACAATAAAGGCGAGCTTGAGAGAATTCCGGGAAAGACAGAAGAAGAGTCAAGAGAGATAAAGATACTTCAGGCACTGAATGAAGTAAGAACAAAGATAGGAGAAATTGTCAAGAGAGAATTTCCCAAAGAAAATCCTGTGAATCACATGATTAAATCCGGAGGAGGAGGAAATATTCTGAATATTACTCAAATGGCTTCATGTGTGGGGCAACAGGCTTTATGGGGAAAAAGAATTGACATTGGATATAATGGGAGAACATTATCATTTTTCAGGCAGGGGGACCTTACTCCTGCTGCAAGGGGATTTATAAAAAGTTCTTTTATAAAAGGATTAAGGCCAGATGAATTCTTTTTCGGAGCTATTACAGGAAGAGATTCTCTCATGGATACTGCATTAAGAACGCCGAAGTCAGGATACTTGTACAGAAGACTGGCAAATGCCTTGCAGGATTTGAGAATAGAATACGATGGAACTGTCAGAGACAGCAACAATAATCTGATACAATTTAAATATGGGGATGATGGAATGGATGTTTCAAAGCTGCATCTCAAAAAACAAATTAATCCGGGAGAAGCGATAGGGATTGTCACAGCGCAGTCTTTTGGAGAGCCTTCAACTCAGATGGCATTGAATGTATTCCATTTTGCAGGAGTTCAGGAAATGCAGATTACAATGGGACTTCCAAGATTAATAGAAATTTTTGATGCAAGGAAAAAACCTTCTTCTCCGAAAATGGAAATCTTCCTGAAAAAAGAATACAACAATGAAAAAAATGCCAAAGTTTTTGCCGAGAAAATCAAAGAGGTAACATTAAGAGAAATTGCCTCTGAGATAAATCTCAATTTTAGCAACAAGACAATTGAAATAGTAATTGACAAAACAGGATTAAGGCAAACTCACAGTTCAATAAAGACTGTTGTTGAGAGGCTGAATGATTTGGGCTTTAAAGCAAGGGAAAAATCAGATTCAATAACTCTAAACGCTTCTGAGTTCAGTTTTAAAGAAATTTATCAGCTTAAAGAAAAACTAAAAAAAACAATAATCTCTGGTATTAAGGGAATTAAGCAGATTCTTATAGTTAAGAAAGACAGAGATTACATAATAATGACTCTCGGAACAAATTTGAAAAAAATAATCGAATTAAAAGAAGTTGATTCTGACAGAGTTATTTCAAATGACTTGTATGAAGTTGCTGACACATTTGGAATAGAAGTTGCAAGACAATTAATAATGGATGAAATTTATAATGTAATAAACACGCAGGGATTGGACATTAATGAGAGACATCTAAAACTCATTTCAGATGCCATGACAAATACAGGAGAAATAAAAGGAGTTACAAGAATGGGAATTATAGCACAAAAATCTTCAATCTTGGCAAGGGCAACATTTGAAACTCCCGGAAAACAATTTATCAATGCAACAATAAAAGGAAGCAAAGACAGACTTGTCAGTGTCATAGAAAACATAATGCTGAATCAGCCTGTTCCTGTTGGAACCGGGCTTCCAGGTTTGATGGTTAAAGTTGTAGGTCCATTAATAAAAAAAGAAGAAGAAAAGAAAATAGCAAAGAAAAAAATCGTTGAAGACACGAATAAATAATTTCTGAAACAATTAAATTTATAAAACAAATTATTCTACAACACTTATAAAAAAAGATGAATACGATAAACATGCAGGATATGAGGCATCTGAATCTTTTTAACCAGATTACAAAGATACGAACGAGATTTTGTATAAAATACAATGATACAATAATATTTTGCGTTCCAAAAGAGTTTGTCATAAGAGCTGTAGGAGAGGGAGGAAAGAACGTAAAAAAAATCAGCGAGATTTTGGGGAAAAAAATAAGAGTCATTCCAAGTCCTAAAGGAATTCATAATGCAAAACAATTCATAGAAAATATTGTTCGTCCGCTTACATTCAAAGATTTGGAAATAAAAGATGATGAGATAATTCTCACAGCAGGAATTCAAAACAAGGCTGCATTAATCGGAAGAAACAAAAGGCGATTAATAGAGTTGAAAAAAATTGTGAAGGATTTTTTTGGGAAAGATTTGAGAATTGTGTAATTCCTCTGATTCTTCTGAAAACATTTAAAAACTAATTTCTTTATGAATAATCATGGGACTAAAAAGGGATTACGCATACGCATCGCTAGACATTGAAAAATGGGATTAAAAAACGCGAAAAAATTAATGAAAAACAGGAAAAAATTCCAGTGGAAAGACAGGAAATTCAAAGTGAAAACTCTTAATCTTTATGCAAAAGCAGATCCTCTTGAGGGAGCAAACCAAGCAAAAGGAATTGTCCTGCAAAAAGTTCAGAAAGAAGCAAAACAGCCAAATTCAGCAATGAGAAAATGTTGCAAAGTTCAGCTCAAAAAAAACGGTAAAACAGTGCTAGCATTCATTCCAGGAAATCTCGCACAAAAATTCATTGATGAACATGATGAAGTTATGATTGAAAGAATCGGAGGAAAACAAGGAAGAAGTAAGGGAGATATTCCGGGCGTGAGATTCAAAGTAGTCCAAGTAAATGACCAGCCCCTGCATTTGTTAGTGAAAGGCAAGATAGAGAAAGGCAGGCGTTAAAAATGAAATCACATTTAAATTTCAGGAAAAATTCAAATAAGATAAAATGAAAATATTAGAAAAAAAATTACTCATAACTGATGAACTTATGTTATTAGTATCTGATGATTCATTAAGAAGATTTAATGTTGCACAGATCTCAGATTCTGTTGATGTGAATGCAAGAGAAATAGACTGGAGCAAGGCACATTCTTTTTATTTTGAAAAAATGGTTGATTTAGAAAAAGCAGAGGAGGTATATAACGGATTATCAAGATATTAAAATGACAGAAAAAACTATTCCAATGTTCAAGATATTTGATTTGTATGACATCTCAGGAATTGAAGTAAATGACTTCGGATTGAAGTTAGTGATAAATCTTCAGCCAAAGTTAATTCTTAAAAGCCACGGAAAAAATGCAAACAAATTCGGGCAAACAAAAGTTAACATTGTTGAAAGGCTGATGAACAGAATTGCAGTTGCAGGACACAGGGGGAAAAAGCACAGAATAATCAAAGGATTATCAACAGGAAAGTATTCAAAAAATATGATGATTGTTCTTGACACATTAAAATTAATAGAAAAAAGAACAGGGAAAAATCCTGTTGAAGTTCTTGTGAGAGCAATTGAAAACTCTGCTCCCAGAGATGAAATAACAGTCATTGAATATGGGGGAGCAAGATATCCTCAGGCAGTTGATGTGTCTCCATTGAGAAGAGTTAATCTTGCCTTGAGATGGATTGTTCACGGAGCATCAGACAGGGCTTTCAATAAAAAGAAAACATTGAGAGAAGGATTGGCAGAAGAAATCATGCTTGCATCTGAAAATAACGGAGAAAGTTTTGCAATCCGGAAAAAAAATGAATCTGAGAAACAGGCTGATTCTGCGAGATAAACTTTTAATCCTATACATTTATTTATAATAATCTTTAAAAATAACTTTATTTCATAATTATATGAAGAAAAAGAAATTCGAAGAAATTAAAGAAAGATATGAAAGAGAGAAAAAACGTCTTGAACAAATTTCCAAAGGAGATTTTGTTTGGGAACGAGTTCCTAGAGTAATAGATTTTGATTATCATCCAGCTATTGTAAAAAGTATAAATGTAGATGAAGATTATATTGACGTTATTGATGTAACCCGCAATAATAAAGAGATGAGATATGAATCTTTTGTAACAGAGACAGAAATGTTACAAGAAGGATTTACTAAAAACGATTTAGAAAAAACATATTGTGAGTATTCTGGAATTAGAGAAAAAATAATGGATGGAATACTATAACTTATTCTAAAAACATAAATTTTTATAAAGAAAAAAAATTATATATTAAAGAGGGTTGAATGTATACAATAAAAGTTGACTTATCGAAAAAATCTGAAAGATGTGCCGAGGAAATCTATAAAAAATTAAAAAGACTTCCAGAAGAGGTCCAAAAAAATCTTCAAACATTGGTTTCAGATTTTCCTCTTACAAGAAATATTTTTCCGTCTGAAGAATATAGGACATCCATTGATGATTCTGATTAATATTTTAATTATTAACAAAATGAATAAATCTCTAAAAAATAAGGCGAAGATTTTTAAATCAAATTTATTATGATTAATTATTCTTAAAAATGGAAAAGAAAATAGGAGTATTACAAAGTGCAAGGAGAAAATTCGGGGCATTTAGAGACTTGGAAGTGGTAGTTAATGAAGAAAAGTTTTTTAGAAGAATAACATGCACGGAGATACCAAAAGACATAGCGAATTACATAGGAAAATGGGTTGAAATTGGTTATGAAAAAACAACTACCTGTGTCAGTGACTGGATATGCGACAGAATATTCTTCGGTTGTTTTGGAATTCCAAGGCACTATAATCAGATTAAATCAATTAAGTTAAGATAATGGCAGAGAAAGAATCACAATTTGAAAAAATACAGAGAATCAGCAAAAATCAAAAAAATATCAGAAACATAGCAACAAGCGCGCATATTCACCATGGTAAAACAGCTCTTACTGATAATCTTTTGGCTGCTTCCGGATACATGGCTGCAAAAAGTGCAGGAGATTTAAAGGCAGGAATGGCAACATGGCAGCATACAGATGAACAGGAAAGATTGATGACAGTAGATGCTGCAAATGTTTCAATGGTTCATAATTTTCACGGAGAAGAATACCTGATTAATCTTATTGATACCCCAGGGCATGTGGATTTCTCAGGAAATGTTACAAGGGCGATGAGAGCAATTGACGGAACTGTTGTCTTGGTTTGTGCCGTGGAAGGAATAATGCCTCAGACAGAAACAGTCATTAAACAGGCACTAAGAGAAAGAGTCCAGCCTGTTTTGTTCATAAACAAAGTTGACAGGATGATAAAAGAGATGAAACTGACTCCTGAAAGCATGCAACAGAGGTTTGTCAAAATAATCAGGGAATTCAATGAGCTCATCTCCAAAATTGCAGAACCTGAATTCAAGGAAAAATGGCTTGTTAATATTAATGACGGAAGTGTTGCATTCGGAAGTGCAAGAGAGAACTGGGCATTGTCTGTTCCTTTCATGAAAAAGAAAGGAATAAATTTCAAAGATATTTTTGCTCTTTATGATATGGGAGAGCAGGAAAGAAAAGAATGGGTTTGGAAAAATGCTCCGTTGTATGAGGTTCTATTGGACATGGTAGTCAAGCATCTTCCCAATCCTCTGGATTCTCAGAAATACAGAATTCCAAAAATATGGCACGGAGAATTGGACAGCGAACTTGGAAAAGATTTGCTGAAATGCAATTCAAAAGGAGAAATAGCATTTGTAATAACAAGAATTGTTGTCGATCCTAGAAGCGGAAAAGAAATTTCTGCAGGAAGACTTTTTTCTGGTACGATAAAAAACGGAATGCAGGTTCATCTCAATCTTGCAAATAAAGAACAAAAAGTTCAGCAGATATTTGTATACAACGGAATAAGGCCAGAGCAAATTGAAGAAATCGGGGCAGGAAATGTTCTTGCAATTTCAGGAGTTACAGGAGAAGCCGGAGAAACTGTAACACTCCAGCCAGAAACACCTTTTGAAGAACTGAAGCATATTTTTGAGCCTGTTGTTACAAAATCCATTGAAGTAAAAAAAATGATGGACTTGCCCAAACTTGTTGAGATATTAAAACAAGTTGCAAAAGAAGACCCTTCTATTAAAGTGGAAATTAACGAGCAGACAGGAGAATCCCTGATAAGCGGAATGGGAGAATTGCATTTGGAAATTATCGAAAACAGAATAAAGACAGAAAAAGGACTTGATGTCAAAACTTCTGCTCCTATTGTCGTCTACAGAGAAACTGTAAATAAAAAATCGGATGAAGTAGAAGGAAGAAGCCCGAACAAGCACAATAGTTTCTTTATCTCTGTTGAGCCGCTTGAAGATGATGTCCATGAAGCAATAAAAAACGGAGAAATTCCAGAAGGAAGAATCAAGAAAAAAAGCCAGGAACTTGCAACCAAATTCTCGAGATTTAACTGGAGCAATGATGTTGTAAGAAACATAAGGGATATTTACAAAGGAAATATTTTCTTTGACAACACAAAAGGAGAAGTTCATATAGGAGAAGTAATTGAAATGATATTAGATGCTTTTGAGATGGTTATGAACAAGGGACCTTTGGCAAGAGAGCCATGCACTAAGATGAAAATTTCATTGGATGACATTAAACTTCACGAGGATGCTATCCATCGTGGTCCGGCACAGGTTTACCCTGCTGTGAGGGAAGCAATAACCGGAGCAATGAGAAATGCAGATGCATGCCTTTTAGAGCCTGTTCAAATACATTTAATTGAAATTCCTGACAGATTTTTAAGCGCAATAACGAGATTAGTAGGAAGCAAGAGAGGACAACTTTTAGAAGTAAAACAGGAAGAAATGGAAACGTCAATAAAAGCAAAAATTCCTGTGGCAGAAATGATTGGATGGAGCAATGACTTAAGAAGCGCAACAGAAGGAAGAGGGGTGAGTTCGTTATATGATCAGTTATTTGAACGTGTTCCTTTTGGACTGCAGGCAGATGTTATCAGAAAGATAAGGGACAGGAAGGGACTTGCAGAAAATCAATAGTTTTAAAAAAGCAAATATAATTCTCGACTTATGAATTTAAAAAATTTAATTTTTGTGGAAAGTGAAAAAGACAGAGAAGGAAATTGGATATATAGAAAATTGGACAATAAAGAACTTGTCAATGATTTTCATTTATTGCCTGTTCCTCCAATATTAGTGAGTTATGGAAAAAATCAGACTTCAACATGTGTTGATGTCAGAGATGAGCCAGAAATGGTTAAAAGAGATGCAAATGCATTATTGCTCGGAGGGAAACTTTCCTTATCTTCTGAGAATAATCCTTTTGGACTTGACGCTTTTTACGCTGCATCTTATTGCAGGATAAAGACGTAATTTGTCTAATAGTTCCTTTAATCATCGTAGAAAATTAATTACAACTTTCGTCAATTTTTACACCCCAAGTTTGCTGAGCCAACGGACTTGAAGTATCTTCATAATCTTTGTATTGTAAAGTTACTTTCCAATAATTTGAAGGTCCGACATCCCATTTCAAATTTTTTGCATCATCATAACCTAAGCTGGACTTCAAATATCCCCAAGCAGTAAATTGAACTCTTGCTATTTTTCCGTTTAGTTGAGCATCAGAATATAACCCTTTCATAACTTCATATAAAGAATTTTTAGCATCAAAACAACTGCTAAAAGTATTTGGTTGAGTATTAACAATTACCTCATAAGGCGTAGAACTTTCTGTTGCAAAATTTCCTCCAGTATCCCAGATTGTTACTTCATAATTTCCAACATTCTTAACAATTTGCTCAATTCTTGTTAATGGTTGAGTTGATAGAGAATTTTCATTTTGTGTTGCTTGATTAGAATTTGGTTGATTTGTATTTGTTTGAGAATTATTTGAATCTAGCAATAAAGAACCTATAATAGCCAAACCAATTATAACAAAAAGAGTAATTGCCCACCATTTTTTATACCAAGGTTTATTTGTCTGAGCCATAATAAATAAATGAGAAGTTACTAACTTATAAAATTTTGCTTTCTAAAAAATCAAGGAGTCTAAAGTCCCGCTTAGGTAACAAAGAAGCCTAACCACAAAATTTATAAACCAAATTTTTTTTACATATTTACCAAATTTTCTTTACGAAAATTTACATAAATATACATAGAGAGAAATAACCAAAACAAGGAAAAATAAAAATGGCTAAAGAAAAACCAAATATGAACGTTGTCTTCGTCGGACACGTAGATGCTGGAAAGTCAACAACAGTCGGAAGACTATTATTTGATTCTGGAATAGTTTCTGAGCAGGAAATGAAAAAACTCAGGGACGAAGCTGAAAAGCACGGAAAAGCCGGTTTTGAATTTGCATATATTATGGACAAGATTAAAGAGGAAAGAGAAAGAGGAGTTACTATTGACTTGGCTTACAAAAAGATTGTTACTCAAAAATATCAGATTACAATCATAGATGCTCCTGGGCACAAGGACTTTGTCAAGAATATGATTACAGGAGCTTCACAGGCAGATGCCGCATTCTTGGTTGTTGCAGGAACAACAGGAATAGAACCTCAAACAAAAGAGCACTTGTGGCTTTTGAGAACTATGGGGGTTCAGAATATTGCAGTATTGGTTAATAAAATGGACGCTATAGAGTATAATCAGGAAAAATTCAATAAAATAAAAGAAGATGTTTCTAACTTATTGAAGACAGTCGGGTACAAATTAGAGAAAGTTAATTTTATTCCATGCTCTGGATTAAAAGGAGATAATGTTACTAAAAAATCAGAAAATATGTCTTGGTACAATGGACCTACTGTTATGGAACAATTTGATTTATTCCCTCAACCAGAACTTCCTACTGAATTGCCAATGAGAATGCCTGTTCAGGATGCTTATGAAATTACTGGAATAGGAACTGTACCTGTCGGAAAGATTGAAACAGGAACAATGAAAGTAGGGCAGAAAGTAATAGTATTGCCGGGAAGAACCGGAAAAGGAATAACAGGAGAGATAAAAACAATTGAAATGCACTATGAAAGCATGCCAGAAGCAGTGGCAGGAGATAATGTCGGAGTAAATGTAAGAGGGGTTGGAAAGAAAGACATTGCAAGGGGAGATGTTATTTGTGAAGCAGAGAAGCCAATTCCTGTTGTAGAAGAATTCATTGCTCAGATTGCAGTAATAAATCATCCGACTGTTTTGGCTAAAGGTTACACACCTGTGTTCCATGTTCACACAGCTCAGGTTCCGTGCCAGTTCATTGAACTAATAGAGCAGATTGACCCAAAAACAGGGCAAGTAGTAAAACAAAATCCTGATTTTTTAAAGAATGGGGATGTTGCCAAAGTAAGAATAAAACCACAAGGAAACTTATGCTTGGAAACTCAAAAAGAAAATCCATTCATGAGCAGATTTGCAGTGAGGGATGCGGGACAAACAGTTGCTGCAGGCGTCTGCATTGAGATAACTAAGAAGAAACAGTAAGTTTCTTACAAACATAAGGTTAGTTTTCTTTTAAATTTTTAAAATGATAAAATATAAAGTAAGCAAGCTTGGAAGAATAAAAGATTACAGAATCTTATTGGGAATTATAAGTCATTACCATATTGGAAATTTCAAATATGATAAAAAAGAGGGGAGCATTGAATTTGCTGCAAGCACAAAGGCGAGCCAGGAATTAAGCAGAAGACTAAAAGAAAGCGGATTGGTTTTCAAAGTTATGGAATAATACATTTTTCTAAATAAAAACTTTTAAACTACGGACTTATGATTATATCATGGACAAAGAGGACAAAAAAAGCAGGTATGTTGTTTCAATTACAGGAAGCAACACTAATTTTGAAGTTCCGATAAATAATCTTTCTGATTTTGATGATCTTGAAGACATATTAAGAATTCTGAAAAAGAAATTAGAGGGTTATAAATAAAATAAATGATTGGAGTTTGATTAGATTAGTTAATTAAAATTTATTTCTTTAATAGATGGATTAAGGACCATTCTTAATTGTTGCATTAGTTTTGCACCGATTATTATATCATACATTTTCATATCCAATAAAAAAAATTTGGGTTGTTTAATTGGTTCTACTCCATTGATCTTTAACAATTTCAAACTAATTATCTCTCCTTCTTTTTTAAATCCATCTGGGAAAATAACAAAATCTTGTCCATGATAACTAACAATACCAATATCATCAATAGTCTCTTTATCATTAAAACTCTCACTTATATAATTACGTGTCGCTCCTGTATCAAAAAGTGCTTTTAATTTTTTGTATCTATTTTTTGAACCTAGAATACCAACTTCTTTAATTATCAATCCCATTTTTAATAAGGCAATATTCCTTCTCTAAATGTAATAACTTTTTTAGTAGCCCAATCAATCAGAAGCATAGACATATTTTCTGGATTATCTGGTGTTGGATACTTAACAATAACCTTCCAGTTTCCATTAGTTCTATTAGCATAAATTATTCTCAGATTATCTATTCCTAAATTTTTTAAATATTCTTCAGTAATCTTTTTTACTTCTTCTATTTCTTCTGACATTTTTAAAAACCTCTGTAACTTAATTTAGTAGAACAAATATTAAAAGGCATACTTTTTAAATTTTGCTTAAGAAAACTCTGTTTAATCCTCAACCATATCACTCTTTTAACCCTCATAAGATTTAAAGGGAAGTCATACTTAAAAATTTTTACCTGTTCAGTTAATATTTTGAAATAATACCAACTATATTGTTAGGTTCTTTTTTCTCTTTTTAAATTAGTTATTATTTTATTCTTTTTTAGTTGCTCTAAAAATTCTTCTATTAATAATCCAAAATCTTCTCCAAAATTAGAAGTTTGACAAAGTAATATAATTTCATTTTTCTTTATTATAAGTTTATTATCATATTCTAACATTAAGAATTTTTTTAATTTATTATAAAATGAAAAGACTACTTTTTCATCTATATAATATATTTTTCCTCCAACCCACCTAAATTTATTATCTTTTTTTATTTCTTTAAAGATACATTCAATTCTCTTTAGTATATAATACAAAGTCTCCCCTCTTCCTAATTTATAAGAATATTTAACCATGTGGTTAAAAAGATGTCTGTTCACAGAAGCATAATAAAAAAAACTACTTATCGTTATTAAAAATCCAATTGCAATTATAAACATTAGATGTAAATTGTTAATTAATAAATTTCCATAGTCTATCTGTTCAAAAAGGGGTAAATTCTGCATAGTTAAATTATTTTCGCTTAATACAGATGAATATAGATTAAAAGAACTATAACCTAAATAAAGTTGTATCCCTGCTTCAACCATAAGTGAGATACCAATACCTATTAAGATACCTATTATGAAATTATGTGTTTCTCTCCTTTTTCTTCCTCCAAAAAAATAATCTCTATGCAATTCGCTAATATTACTATCTATTTTCTCAAGTAAATCCTTGTTAGTCATTACAATATTATATGTACTTATGTTATAAATTTTTTTATTAATTCATAATTTTACAAACATAAAAAGAGGAATTATAAAATTAAGAAAAAAAAGAATTTTAAAAATCTTTAGAACTTCTTAGGCAACATTTAAAAACTATTTTTTCCCCCAATATTCAGGAATATCTATTAGACCAGATTAATAGTATCACATCACATTCATTTCCTGATTCATTTTTAAGGGAAAAGAGAACGAGAAAGAGAGATTCGTAAATCTAAAAGATATTTCTAGAAATCATAGATTTCAGATTAATTAAACGGAATAAATTAAAATGGCAAAAATAAGTCCAGTATCAATCAAATATATGATACATGCAAATTTTTCAGTTGAAGGAGCTCTTGAAAAGCCTGATGTAATCGGAGCTATATTCGGGCAGACAGAAGGACTTTTGGGAGCTGAATTAGAGATGAGAGAATTGCAAAAAGAAGGAAAAATAGGAAGAATTGAAGTTGATTTGCACAAAGAAGGAAAGAATACAGTGGGAACCATAAAAATTCCGACTGCCCTTGACCAGAGTGAGACTAGTCTTATTGCTGCTGCTATTGAAACAATAGAAAGAATCGGACCTTGTGATTCTCAGATTGAAGTAGAAAAAATAGAAGATGTGAGAGGAAGCAAGAGAGATTATATTGTTGAAAGAGCAAAGAGACTCATGCATGACATTCACGGCAAGACAGATTCAAGAGAGATTTCTACAGAAATCAAAGATTCTGCAAGGACTGCGAATATCAAAGAATATGGAGAAAGCAAACTTTCTGCAGGAGACCTGACAGGAAAAGAGATAATTGTGGTTGAAGGAAGAGCAGATGTTTTGAATTTGATGAGAAACGGAATCAACAATGTCATTGCAATGAACGGAACAAAACTCCCTGAAGAAATCAAGGAATTGAGCAAAGAAAAAGACATAATTTTATTTGTTGACGGCGACAGAGGAGGGAAATTGATTGTCAAGAATGTTGCTGATAATGCAAATGTGAAATATGTTGCTGTTGCACCAGACGGAAAGGAAGTGGAAGAACTCACCGGCAAAGAAATTTTAATGAGCCTGAGAAAAAAACTCCCCTTAAAGGAGTTTTTTTCTTCAAATCCAAGAAATTATAAAAAAGAAGAAAAAGAATTAGAGTTAAATGCTGATGACAGAAAAAAGATGAAGAAAATTTCTGGTGAAAATGAGGGGAGCGGAAAAGCAGTACTGCTTGACAGTTCATTGGATGAAATTAAAAGAGTCTCAGTAAAAAGCTTAGCAAATGCATTAAAAAGATTAAGAAATAAACCAACAGCAATAGTAATTGACGGAAAAGCGACAAATTCTATAATAAATTCTGCTGAAGAAATTGGATGCAGAGTAATAGTTGCTAAGAATTTTGCAACAACAGACACAAAGGTAAAATTGCTGAGTTTGTAATGAAACCCAAATTAGCTTACATAGACCACAGAATAAAATTTGCAGGAAAATTCATAGAAAGATTAGAACAGGAAGGAATAGATTTCAAACCCTATTATTCTTTTGATGAATTCTTTAAAGAAAATGACTTAAAAGAATTTCCTGTCATGATTTGTCATCCTAGATTGAACAACCAGGGCATGCTTGCAAAAATTGTGCAGCAGTTTCCGCATTTAAAAGTCGGATTAATATCTTTTACAGAATATGAATATTGTGAATCAGACATTCCTGCTTTTTCATATGAATTTCCAGATTGTGTAATAAAGTGAATAAAAGAGAACCAATTTATTACTGAAAAAATTTAATTCACTTTTTGTTATTAACATTTAGTACTATCAAATGAATTTTTGTTGTTGTCACCATAAAGTTTATAAACAAATTCATGCATACAAAAAATACAGAAAAACAATGTTTTTCTGCAATTAAAAAATGATTAAAAAGAACGCAAAGATGAATACAAAAAGAATTTTGGTTTCTTTTTTGTTAATTACAAGTGTGTTGTTCTTAGCATCTATGGTTACTACAACACCAGTAACAGGAGACATAGCGGAAATTACTGATATTACAGTAAATGGAATGTCCCTTAATGGAACAACAGTAGCAGTTGATGCTGGAGATACTATAACTGTTAAAGTTTATTTTACAATACCTGATCCTATAGAAACAGCTACTCCAACAAACATAACTAGTGCTTCTGATGTAAAAGTTAAAGCAACACTTGAAGGAAATAAAGCAGATGTTATTGCTGTTACTTCAAAATTTGATGTTTTAAGTGGAGTAACCTATGTCAAAACACTTACGTTGAAAGTTCCTTCTGATTTTCAAAATGATAATTTAGAGGAATCTTTACCTTTGGATGTTAAAATTTGGAATTCAGATTATAGCACTGAAGCAAGTGCTGATTTAGAACTTCAGAGACCTTCATATGATGTTGCGATTAAGTCAGTAATGACAAGCAATTCAGTTGAAGCTGGACAATTGTTCCCAGTTGATGTTGTTTTGAAAAATGTCGGTTACAATGACTTAGCAGATTTGTATGTAACTGCAAGTATTACTGATTTGAAGTTGTCAAAAACAGCTTATTTCGGAGATATTGTTAATGTAGCTAATGAAGATGATGACAATGATAATACTGTAAGCGGAAGACTTTACTTAGAAGTTCCATACAATGTAAAAGCAGGAACATATACCCTTAGTGTCAAGGCTGGAAATGACGAGACAAGTTCTACAATGACTAAGGATGTTGTTGTAACAAATGGTGTTCCTGATGTTGCAATGAAATCCGGAAATGATTTGACCTTGTTAAATCCGACAAACCAGCTTAAAGTTTATACATTGAAATACGAAGACACTGAAATCAGTGTTATTGTACCAGCTGCTTCAAGCAAAACTGTTACAATAGAAACTCCAACAACAGGAGAATACAATTTCGATGTTTTGGTTTTCTCTGGAAATGAACTTTTAAGCACTGTTAAGTTTTCAGGAACAGCAGAATCAACTCAATTGACAAGCCCTGTATTAGTGCTAACAATAATTTTGGCAGTAGTATTCCTTGTTTTGTTAGTTGTATTGATTGTGTTGATAACAAAGAAACCGCAAAAAACTGAAGAATTCGGCGAAAGTTATTACTAAATTCCTTTTTATTTTTTTTATTTTTTTATTTTATATTTATTTGATTTTCAATTAAAATGAAAAATCTCTTGAAGAAGATCACAAATGATGAAGACCTGCACAAAGCAGGATTTAACTTGGCTGTGGCATGGCTTGCTGGGAAGGTAGCAAATACTGTTTCTAATGCAGTTTTTCATTATGATTTAAATCAATACAATTCTGTAGACCATTTTGCTATTGGAGTTGGACTTGGGACATTTGTTTATAGAAAAGCAGGGGGAGGAATTAAAGGAGCATTGGCAGGATTAGCGGCAGGAACAATGTTTAGTGCTTTATGGGAACCTTTTGAAAATTTTTATGTATTCAAAAGTTCAAAATTATTTAATATAGACACTATCTCAGATATTGCAATGGTTTATGCAGGGAATATTTTGAGTTTTTTGGCAGAAGGAGCAAAGAGTAAAAAAAATAAGAAAAAGTAATTTATTCTTTTTCTATCAGTGGAACAAAAGAAAAACCAGGAACCTCTTTTTTAAGAACCAATTTTCCTTCTACTTTCTCAAACTGCATCAGGGATTTTTCATGCTCTCTTCCAAGCGGGGCAACAATAATCCCCCTATTTCTTAACTGAGAAATTAATTTCTTAGGAATTTCTTTATATCCTGCGCTTATTATAATCCTGTCAAAGGGAGCCTTTTCAGGCAATCCCTCTATTCCATTTGCATTATAAATCCCGATATTTTTGTATCCTTTCAGATGTTTTTTTGAAATATCTGCAAGTTTTTTTATTCTTTCAATTCCATAGATTTCTCCTTTTCCTATAATTTTTGAAATGAGGGAAAGAACATAACCGCTTCCAGAACCGATTTCCAAAACTTTTTGATTTTTATCTTTCTTTAATTCAAGAAGAGAAAGCATCATAGCGATTGTATATGGTTGTGAAATTGTTTGTTCAAAACCAATCGGCAAAGCAGCATCCTCATAAGCATAATTCCTTAATTTCTCAGGAAGAAAATCTTCTCTCTTAACATCTGAAAATGCCTTAATTATTTTTTCAGGAAAATTGTGCATTTTCAACTTCTTTAAAAGTTCTGATTTATCCATTTATTAATATACAAAACAAGTTATATAAATTTTTTTAGAAAGAGAAAATAAGATAAAATTATATCTTTAAGCTTACAATTTTTGAAATGCCGTCATGCATGCTCACACCATAAAGATTAGTTGAGTTTGATATTACTTCATCGTTGTGTGTTATGATAATATATTGTCCCTTTTTCATGTATTTTTTCAAAAGTTCTGCAAGTCTTTCAGAGTTTCTCTTGTCAAGCGCAGCATCTATCTCATCAAATATATAAAAATAATAAGGCTTTAGTTCCTGTATTGCGAATATTAAAGAAAGAGCAATAAGAGTCTGTTCTCCTCCTGAAAGAGACTTGACATCAAAATATTTTCCATGCCCTGTTTTAACAATTATATTAACTCCGCCCTCAAATGGCTCTTTCTTGTTCTCCAAATCAAGAAACACATGTCCTTTTTGGCTTAATTGCGAGAAATTCCTTGAAAACTTTTCATTTATGGAATTCAGCGTATGCAAAAAAGCCTTTTTTTTCTTGACATCAATTTCATGTATTATTTTTAAAATCCCTTCTTTTTCTTTTGTTATTATTTCTGTTTTTTCCTTAATTGAATCATATTCTTTTTTTATGGTATCATAAACTTCCAGAGAACGAAGATTCACGCTTCCGATCTTTGACAAAAGTTCCTGGGTTTTTGCCAACTTTTCAGCAAGAGTGTCTTTATTTGCTCTCACTATTTCAATGTCAGGAAATCCGAGCATTTCTGTTTCCAGATTTTCAATCTCTGCACTGACTCTCGCAACTTCAATTTTCATGTTGTTCATTTCCTGTTCCAGATTGTAAAAAACATTCTGCTTTCTTGAAATCTCTGTTTCATTTTCCCTTATTTTTCTTTGCAATGCATCTCTCTCAGAAATCAGTTTTCGGAATTTTTCAGTCAATTCTTCTTCCTGCTTTTTTTTCTTTTCCAAAAGCTCTTCTTTTTCATCAATCTCATCTTGAAGTTCTTCAAGTTCAGAATTCAAATCATCTTCATCTCTCGATAGCTGTTTCAGGGAAATTTTAGAGCGCTCCAGCTCTCTCTTTTTGAAAGAAATTTCTGAATCAACATTTTCCTCGCTTCGCAGGGAGATTTCCTGCAATTCCACTCTTAATGTCTCGCATTTTTGTTCTATGTTTGAATTTTCATCAAAAACCCTGTTAAGATTTTTCTCTCTTTTTTCCAGCTCAGAAATTTCTCCTTTCAGAAAATCTATTTTTTCCTGTGTTGATTTTATCTGTGCTTTTTTTTCGAGTATATTTGAAATTTTCATTAAATCAGAAGTGGCTCTTGAAATATCTAAGGTTAATTGCTCTATCTCCTGGTTTAATATTCCTTTCTTGTCATAAATTTCTTTCAGTTCTTTGTCAGAATGTTCTATTTCTTTTTTAAGAGAGCTGACTTTATCATGGATTTCCTTGTGCATAGAATCAATATGCTCTGCAGTGATTTTGCTTTTGCAAAGAGGACAAATGTCCATCTTGGATATTTTCTCAATTAATTTTTTTTGTTTGTCTATTTCATATTCATTTGTTGCTGAAAGTTTTTCAAGGGTTATTTCTTTCTTGCCCAAAGATTCAAGAAGATTTTTCTTTTCTGCCACAGACAATTTAAGGGCATCAATCCTTCCCTGGTTTATTTTTGGATTGAATAATTCTGCTGAAAGAGATTTTATCTGCTTGAGCAAAAAATCTGATTCATTCATATAAGAATTGAAAGCTGCTTTTTTATCCTGTGTCCTTTCTCTCAGTAATTTTAATTCTGATTTTATCGTATAGAACTTTTTTCTCTGCCCCTCAAGTTTCTCAAGTTCCTGTTTTTTAACTTCAATTTCTTTTTGGTTTTTGGATAGAGAAAGAGGCTTTTGAAGTTCTTTTATTGAACTCTCTGAGTTTTTGATAAACTCCTGAATTTCCTGCTTCTCTTTAGAGACGGAAGACAATCTGTTCTCATAATTCTCTGTTCTTACATTCATTCCTGCCAACTCTGCTCTTATATTTGCTATCTCCTGATTGAGTTTTTCCTGCTCCAAACCAGTAGACTTTTGAATTGTGGAATTTATAGAAGAAATCTTTGATTCAAGATTTTCTATTGCAAGCCTTATTTCTAAAACTATCTTTTTCTCTTTTTCTATTTCCTTATTCTTGTTTGATATTTTTGAATTGATATCATTAAGATATTTTTTCTTATGAATCATATCAGAGAAAATAATGCTTGCTTTGTATTTTTTCACATCTGCCTCCAGTTTTTTAAATCTCAGTGCCTGCTGCCTTTCTTTTTCAAGATTATTGAGATAGATTGTTCTCTCTCTGAGAATTGCCAAAACTTCTTTCAGTTTTTCTTCTGTCTTGTTCAGTTCATTGAGGGATTTTTCTTTTCTCATTTCATAAACAGAGATTCCCGAAACTTCTTCTATTACCTTCCTTCTTTCTTCTGACTGCATTCTTACAAAATTCTGAATTTCTCCCTGGAGAATTATATTAAAACCATTGGGATCTATTCCTGCTTGTGCTAAAAGTGACAAAACTTCCTGCCTTGTTTTTGTTTCATCATTTATCTTATATACACTCTGTCCATTTCTTCTTACAATCCTTTTTATTGAAATTTCTTTCTTGTCAATTGAAAAAACTCTCCCTGAATTGTCAAGAACCATCTCAACCGCTGCTTCTTTTGCAGGTGCGGAAATTTTGCTTCCTAAGAAAATTAAATTTCCTGCTTTTGCAGCTCTTAAAGACTTAATGCTCAATCTCCCCAAAACAAAACACAATGCATCAGAAATATTGCTTTTTCCGCTTCCATTGGCTCCAACAATAACATTTATCCCAGAAGCAAAAGGAACTTCTGTTTTCCTGACAAAACTCTTGAAACCATGCATCACTAATTTTTTTATGTAAAGCATAAATGAAAAATAGTCAGGATTGTTTTTAAAGTTTAATGAGGAGATATCTTATTATTGCAACAACGGCTGTCATTTTTTATTTAATTTCCTCAATAACATCATCAATAGTTTTTCTGCGATAAACAGAAGGATGAAAATAAAACATGCAATTTGAAAGGGAATTCCCTATTACGTAAATATGTGGTTTTCCATGTTCAATATTTGAAAAGATAGCAGCACCTAATTCAGCATACATTCCTGTCCCTGCCTTATCAGTTAAAAGTATAAATAAATCACAATGTGCAATTCCTTTTATATCTTCAGAAGAATACTGCCTGGCTTTTGTTGTATTATTTTCATAAGGTTTTATTTGTTTGTGATTAGTCCAATCAATTATTTCATAGCCTATTCTTTTAAGATGTTCATAAATTTCTCTGACTTCCTGTTTTCTGTCAAATCTGGCTGCAACATAAGCTCTCTTTTTAGCTTTCATTTTATTCAAACAATTTTTTCTGCTGGGCTGCTGAGCATACGTCTCTCCATGTGCTCCATGTTTTTCTGAATATTCCTTTATCTCCGTAAGTTTGTGAATGTTTTTCCAAGAATTTGTATGTATGCGGGTCTGAACAATATCCAGAACCTATTTCATTTCCATATTTTTCCTTTAATCTTGTCATTTCTATCTCCCTCACGCATTTTGCAAGAATAGAAGCTGCTGAGACAGAGACATGATTTACATCTGCTTTGTGCTCACAGACAATTTCCAAATTTGAAAGATTATTTATTTTTGTTTTAAGAAAATCTTTCCATTTTTCTATGCTGACAGATGGGCAATCAATTATGACTTTGATTTTGTTAAATCCACGATTTATCCTGTTGATTATTTCTGCTGCCTTTATTGCTTCTACTGCATTGAGATTCACTCCGTTCTTATTTTTTCCATCTATCTCTTCAGGATGGGCAAGAACAATTTCAAAAGTTTCTGCAATTTCTTTTATTTTTTCAGAAAGAAATTCTCTTCTTTTTTGTGTCAGTTTCTTGGAATCCTTAACTCCTAACTTTTTTAGTTTCCTTTCTACTTTGTCATCAATTAAGCATCCGGCTAAAACCATCGGACCTATCACAGGCCCTCTCCCGGCATCATCTATTCCCAAAACCAACATAAGAATTCCAAATGCACAACGTTTATAAATTTAATTCTAATGTTTTTTATAGCGGGGTGGAGCAGTCTGGAGTGCTCGTCGGGCCCATAACCCGGAGGTCGCATGGTTCAAATCCTGCCCCCGCTACTCCTAAGAAAAAACTTATAAGCCAGAGGAATTCTATAATCATAAGCCGACGTGGGACAGTGGTTACTCCAGGGGATTGCTAATGCCCAACTTTCTTTAGAAAAGAAAGTTCAGCGCTCAAAGAAACTAAGTTTCAATGAAAAAGTAAATATCCTCGTCCTTCGGGACTCCCAGGTTCGAATCCTGGCGTCGGCGTAGATTTTTTATATGCTGATTTCCTAAAAGTTATAAGAGGTGAAAAAATGTCTAATGCACCAATGTTGGCAAAGTTAAGCAAAGACAAAAATCCTCCAAGTTCAGGATGGATTTTTGAGAGAAAATTTGACGGAGAGAGATGCATTGCTGTAAAACATGGGAAACATGTTCGGCTGCTCTCAAGAAATAATAAATCACTAAATAGAAGTTATCCCGAAATTGCCAAGGCATTAAGCAAACAGAGAAATGATTTTACCATTGATGGTGAAGTTGTTGCATTTAAAAAAGATGTCACAAGTTTTTCAAAATTGCAGCCAAGAATGCATGTGAAGAAACTGGATGTAAAAGCCAAGGCGATAAAAGTTTATTATTATGTTTTTGATATCCTTGATTCAAAAGGCAAAAGCGTTACAAGGCTTCCGCTTATGGAAAGAAAAAAGATTTTGAAAAAGACTGTTTCTTTTTCTAATTTGATAAGATACACAGAACACAAAAGCAATGGAAAAAGCTATTACAAAAAAGCCTGTAATGCAGGATGGGAAGGAATAATAGGCAAGAGAAAAGACTCTGTTTATAAGCACAGCCGTTCAGCTGACTGGTTGAAATTCAAATGCGAAAATAACGAAGAGTTCTATGTAGGAGGATTCACTTCACCAAAAGGGAGCAGAACAGGTTTCGGCGCTTTGCTTTTGGGAAAAAGAGTCAGAGGTAAATTGCAATATATCGGAAAAGTCGGAACAGGCAGAGGTTTTACAGCCAAGTTCTTAAGAAAATTTGCAGACAGACTGAAAAAAATGGAAAGCAAAAAAAGTCCGTTTGCCGGAAATGTTAAAGGAAAAAATGTTCATTGGGTTCATCCAAGAATCATGGTTCAGATAGCATTTACTGAATGGACAAAAGACGGAAAGTTAAGGCATCCGCATTTTTTAGGCATAAGATGGGACAAATCTTAATTTAAACTTCAAATCTGTCTCTGCCTGCTTTTTTTGCTTTGTAAAGGGCCTTATCCACTCTTTCCTTGAATCTTTGTTTTGATTCTTTGTCCCTATATTGTGAAATTCCTCCGCTTACAGTAACATTATATCTTTTCAGAAATTTATCTGAGTGAATTGCTCTTTTTAATCTTGCAGCAAATTTTTTTGCTTTTTCCAGATTTGTTTCAGGAAGCAGAATAACAAACTCTTCTCCTCCAAACCTCGCAGTGACATCTGATTTTCTTGCCTGTTTTTTTGAAAGTTCTGCAAGCTTTTTCAAAATTTCATCTGCTTTTATGTGTCCTAGGGTATCATTTATCTTTTTGAAAAAATCTATATCTGTCATAATTATAGAAAGCTTCTGCTTCCCTCTCTTTGCCTTTTCAATTTCCATATCAAGAATTGTCTCAAAAAACTTGTTATTGTATAATCCTGTTTTTTCATCATGAGTTGCAGCCTCATAAAGCATGGAAACAGATTCGTGCATTGATTCAAGAAGATGAGTTATTTTTTCCTTGAATCTTGGGTCTAAGGCACCAAGCTTTTCATCAAAATCTTTATCCATAAATAAGAGAAAGAAAGATTATATATAAAATTAGCGATTACTTTGATATTTCACTTGTTTTTTTCTTTTGAATGTAAAACTTATTCAAAACATCAAGAGTCTGTTTTCTATGTTCACTTGTTCCAAGTCCCTTCCAGTCCAGAAGGATTAAGTCGATGTCTTCTTCTGTTCCTGCTATTGCTTCCTGTACCATCTCTTCTGTTAACGGAAACACGTATTGCGGGATTATATGGCTCATAGCAATATTTGAATTCATTTGTATTTTATTGAAACTCTGGCAATAGTGTTTTCCTCCAATGCCGATTGCAATTTCATTATAGGGATTTTCCTTAAAATTTTGTATTGTTTCAAAAATTGTTCTTGCTACAATAAAAGCAGCCTTCCTGTCTTTCCACTCCAACTCTGTAGAACCTATTTCAACAAAAACGCAGGGTTTGTTAATCAGGGGACCATGATGCGTGCATTCTGATGTTAAGTCATATCCTTTTAAATGAAATTTTTCTGAGTTTTTTTTCAGTTTTTCAAAAAATTGTTTTTGGAATAATGCAGAGGTCTTGCAGACCTTCCCTAAAGTGCCTCCAAATTCTGCTTCTCCATCTTCATTAACTTTTCCGAATTTTCTCCAATTTCCAGGAGCATGAATAGAAAGACTTTTTTGATTCTTTTCTGATTTATGCCTTGAAGCAAAAATAACAAAGTCATAATCATTAATTTTATTCATATCAAGATTTTTTGTGTAAATTATCTCTCCATCAACAAGATAAAAATTAAAATTTCCAAATTGGCTTAACTGGGTTGTTATATTTATTCCTGCCTTGTCAAGTTTACTTGCAATTATAAGATATTTCTTGTACATTTTAATTTCTTTTGAATAATTTTTTTAATTCTTTTTTTGCCTGCTCGAGAATTTTTTTCTGGGAAGAGGGAAGATTCTTTCCTGCACGATTGATATAAAAATTAAGCATTGACGTAGCAGACTGATAAGGGGAAGATTTTCTCCTTGTGCTTTCTTCAGCAGAGCGTTTTAATGAGAGGGCAATTTTCCTTGGATTTTTCCATGTGAAAACTCCACCTTCAAGGTCAAGAGCATTACTCTCTTTTGTTATTTTTGCTGACCAGTATTTTTTCTTTGAATTCATTTACATAAATATAAAAACAATATTTCTTAAATATTATTATGCAGGAACTATACAAATTACTCATAGGAATTATTCTTTTAGTATTAGGAATTCCTATCGGGAATTTTCTTGCCAAGATGACAAAAGAGGAATTGCATTCAGGAAAAAAATATTTCAAAATCATTATTCTTTTAAGTTCAGTTGGAGCAGTTGTTTTTTTAATTCTCGGAAATGATGCGTTGCTTTTTGCTTTCTTGTTTGTTGCAATTGTTACAAGCAGAAATCTAAAATAATAAGATAAATAAAAATTAAAAAAATTTGTTGAAGATATAATCTATTTCTTCTTTTTTTTCTTCTTAGCTTTCTTTTTTGCCATTATTAAATCCCCCTTTTAATTAATATTATTAATTCCCTTTTATTTTTATAATTATCGGTTTTTTCAATTCATGAGATGTAAAGTAAACGTCAGATAAATATTTAAACTTCTACTACAATTTTATATTATGCCTAAAATAACAAATAAGAAAGAGATTATTTCTTTTCAGGGTTTGACGATTTCTGATTTTCTAAATGAAGATTTTTTGGATAAAATTAAAAAAATAGGTAAAGAAGTAGAAGCAATAAATTTAATTTTTATGGTTAAAGAAGAAAATGGAAAAAAGAAAAAAATAAATCCTCTCGTTTTAGGACATCATGATAATGAAGAGGTTAGTAAAAAAATTATAAACATAGATGCCCCACCAGAAATATGCGAAAAAGTAGTTAAAATATTTGAGGAAATGGAATGAAACAACAAAATATTTTATTTGAAGATGGTTTAATGAAAGTTAGATGGGAAGATATGTATATAGACATCCCCTTTAATTTTCAAAATGCTCATGAGATAATCTTTTATAAAGTAATTCGGGGTATGCAAAGACAGATAACACAATTAACTGGGGAATTAAATAAAATAAAAGAAGAACAAAACGAGTATATTCGTTTTAAATTTTATAAAACGTCTAATGAAAATGCAGAAAAAATAATTGTTTCTTATTTGCAAGGTATAAAAAAAGAAACATCTGAAATAACTTTATTTGAAATTTCCCAAATTTTAAAGTTACCTGCTAATCAAGTAGAAGAAATTCTTCAAAAATTATCAAGAGAGGATAAGGTTTCATGGGTGGAAGAATAGAATTACCTACAATAAAACAAGGAAGTATCCTTGTTGTAAGCATACCTCAATTTATCTTTGGTAAAAGGATTATAATCCAAGCACATGACATAAAGAAGAGTATTAGATGCAAGGATGTTTGTGACGGGCATGAATGCGACCAAACAGAAGCAGTTGGAGATGTGAAATTCTTTACAGCAAGAATAAATATAACCAATATTTAAGAACTTGCCAATCTAATCAATCCTAACCATCTATTCTCTCCTAAATCTAAATTCTGTCCTGCAACAGAGCAGGGAACTTTATTGATAGTGCTGTGTCTTTCTATAAAGTTATGCTGAATAACCAATCCACACATAAGAATTGGCGCACTCCATAATGCCTTTAATCCCCTGAAATCATCTACTCTGTCTTAATTAAAAAAGCACATACCTATGATATAAATGATAATATTGTGGAAATGAAATTAACACCTAAAGAAAAACGCATATTATTTTGGGTTTTTTCATTTTGTGCTGGTTTTTTATTTCAGATATTAGATTTCATCATATAATTTTTTTACCTAAGAAACTGACGTTAAATTGACAACTTTTCAATTCATAAGCCTTATAAACCCAATAAATTTGCTTTTTTTATGTTATATCTTATAGGATTAGGATTGAATGGGAAGGGACTTTCATTTGAAGGAATTGAAGCCATTGAAAAATGCGAAAAGATTTATCTTGAAAATTATACTGTAGATTTTCCTTATTCTGTAGAAGACCTGGAAAAAATTGCGGGGAACAAGATAATAAATGCAAACAGAGAACTGGTAGAGAGCAACAGAATTATTGAAGAGGCAAAAAAAGAAAATATTGCTCTGCTTGTTTATGGTTCTCCTTTGACTGCAACAACACACATCACATTAATTCAGGAAGCAAAAAAACAAAAAGTAAGATATCAGATTATTTACAACGCTTCTGTTTTTGATGGCGTTGCAGAAACTGGATTACAATTGTATAAATTCGGAAAAATCACAAGCATTCCAAATTTTGAAGCAGAAAGTTTTATTGAAACAATCAAAGAAAATCAAAAAATAAACGCTCATTCTCTCATATTGATTGATATTGGCTTGGGTTTCAGGAATGCACTGGAAAGATTAGGAAAATTAATGGAAAGAGAAAAAATAAATTCAGAGAAAATTGTTGTTTGTGAAATGCTTGGAACTGACAACAAGAGGATTTATTACAATAGCATTGATAATTTGAAAAATAAAAAAATTGAAACCCCTTTTTGTTTTATAATTCCCGGAAAATTGCATTTTCTTGAAGAAGAAGTCTTAAAGAGTTATTTTTAATAATTTTCAGGATTTAAACGTGAAAAATCTCCTTCAAATATTTCTCTGTATAAAGTTAGTTTAACCATATCCAAACTGTAATTTTCCTTAAAACCTCTAAGAGAAAGCCAAGAACCAATTTCATAAGGCTCTTCGCTTAAAATAGCTTCAAGAGTTTCTTCAAATTTCTTTCTGTTTTCATCAGACAGTTTTTTTATTTTATCATCCACGAATGTCATTTTTACCTAAAATAACGGGTTTTTTAAAGATTATGAAGGAATTATTTAAAAATATTAAAAACATTGGATTAAAATGTATGATTTTAAGGAAGTAGAAAAAGAAATATTAAAATTCTGGAAAGAGAAAAAAATTTACAAAAAAAGCATAGCGAAGAATAAAGGCGGAAAGAAATTTTATTTTATGGATGGTCCGCCATATGCAACAGGAAGTATTCATATAGGAACTGCCCTTAATAAAATCCTAAAAGATGTGGCAATGAGATACCAACGGCTTGCTGGAAAAGAGGTATTTGACAGGGCAGGTTATGATACTCATGGATTACCTATTGAAAATAAAGTAGAGAAAGAATTGGGGTTTAGCAAAAAAGAAGATATAGAAAAATACGGAGTCAAAAAATTCATTGAAAAATGCAAAAAATTTGCGACAGAATTCATAGATGTGATGAATAATGAATTCAAAAATCTCGGAGTCTGGATGAATTTTGAATATCCTTACCTTACTTTAAAAAATTCTTACATAGAAACGATATGGGACACTTTCAAAAAAGCAGATGAGAAAGGGCTTCTTTATTTGGGAAAATATCCTGTTCATGCATGTCCTCACTGCGAAACAGCTGTTGCCTATAATGAAATAGAATACACCAAACAAAAAGATGTATCGATATATGTAAAATTCAAAATCGAAGGAGAGAAAAATAAATATTTGGTAATTTGGACAACAACCCCCTGGACATTGCCAAGCAATACAGGGATAATGGTCAATCCTAAATTTCATTATGTAGAAATTGAAGTTGGAGATGAAATTTGGATTATTGCAAAAGAAAGAGTTAAAGAATTGATGAAAAAAGTTGGGAAGCCTTATAAGATAAAAAAAGAATTTATTGGTCAGGATCTAAAAGAGATAAGGTATGAAAATCCTCTTGGGAAATATCTTAATTTAAAAGAAATGGAAAACGCATACAGAATTATTCTTAATAAGAGATATGTAAATCTTGAAGAGGGGACAGGATTGGTTCATACTGCTCCTGGTTGTGGTAAAGAAGATTTCGAAGCAGGAACAAAAGAAGGATTGCCGGTAATTAGCATGGTTGGCTTAAACGGAACTTTAGATGAACAAGGAGGAAAATATTCCGGAAAAAAAGCAAGAATTGTCGATGATGAGATAATAAGGGATTTGAAAAAAGATAAAGCATTAATTTATGAGGAAGTTTATGAGCATGATTATCCAATTTGCTGGAGATGTCATTCTCCGTTAATCCTGATTTCAGTTCCCCAATGGTTTTTCAAAATCAGTAAAATACATAATAAACTTCTAAAATCAAATGAAGAAGTTAACTGGCTTCCTTCTTACATGAAATTAAGAATGAAAGCGTGGCTTGAAGGAATATCTGACTGGCCAATTTCAAGAAACAGATACTGGGGGACTCCGTTGCCAATCTGGATTTGTGATAAATGTGATGAAAAAGAAATAATTGGCTCAATAAAGGAACTTGAAAAGAAAGCTGGAAAAAGAGTTACAGAAATCCACAAACCAGAAATAGATAACATCATGTGGAAATGTAAATGCGGCGGAGAAATGAAAAGGATCCCGGAAGTTCTTGATGTTTGGTTCGACTCTGGTGTTTCAAGCTGGGCTGCTTTGGATTATCCCAAAACTGACAAATTATTTAGAAAATTTTGGCCTGCTGACTTAAATATTGAAGGAAAAGATCAGTTCAGGGGGTGGTGGAATTCCCAGTTAATCCTTTCTGAAATAAGATTTGGTAAAAAACCATATGAGAACATACTTGTGCATGGAATGATTCTTGCTATAGGGAAAGTAAAAATGTCAAAATCATTGGGAAATATAACTTCACCACACGAAATTATTGATAAGTACGGAAGGGATATTTTAAGATATTATTTTTCAAAAACATCCAAGGGAGAAGATTTCAGTGCATTTGATGAAAAAGAATTCAGAAACGCACAAAATGTTTTTAGGATTTTAATTAACATACACAATTATGTAAATCAGTTGGAAAAGAAAAAAGAAAAAATCCAAGTAGAGGATAAATGGATTTTATCAAAATACAACAATCTTATTAATGAAGTTAAAAGAAGTTATGAAAAATTCTGGTTTCCTGATGCAGTGCAAAAATTAGAGAGTTTTGTTATTAATGATTTGAGCCGAACATATGTCCAAATGATAAGAGAAAGAAGTGACGAAGTTTACAAGATTATGAATCATATAAGAAATGGGCTGTTGACACTTCTTGCACCAATAAGTCCTTTTATCACAGAAAAAATTTGGCAGGAACTTAGAGAGAAAGAAATTGTAAAAAAAGAATCGGTACATCTCTCATCTTTTCCTAAACCGGACAAAAATAAGATAAACAAAAAATTAGAAAAAGATTTTGAAAATGCGTTAAAGATAATTGAAGCAGGGCTTGCGGAAAGAGACAAACAAAAAATCGGATTGAGATGGCCTCTCGCAGAAGCAGATGTGCATGGAATTTCCGCAGAAAAGAAATTTTATGATATAATTGAAAAACAACTCAATGTGAAAAAATTAAAATTTGTGGGAGGAAAAGAAATTTCTGTGACCCTTGACACAACACAAACACCAGACCTTGAAGCAGAAGGATATGTAAGAGAATTATCAAGGCAAGTGCAGGCATTCAGAAAAGAACTTGGACTGAAAAAAAATGATGAAATCGAACTTTTTATTTTTTCCGACGGAGAATTAAAAAAAATGCTGGAGAAATTCAGAAAAGTTTTGATGGAAAGAACAAATTCAAAGAGATTAGAAATTTTTTCTGAAAATGTTACAACTGTCAAGGAAAGATTTAAAAAGAATATCGATTTTAAAATTAAAGATAAAAAGGGGAAGATTGCGATAGTAAAAAAATAATCACTTGCTAATGAAACAACAATTTACCTTTTTATCATAACAATCTTTAAAAAGAAAAATCCCCAACCAAAAACAATGATTGTCAAAGATGAGTTTTTAAGCAGATTAAGAAAGATTTTTGATTTAAATCTGTATGAAGTTAAAGTGTGGGCTGCTCTTTTGTCGAGGGGAACGAGCACTGCAGGAGAGTTAAGTAATATTTCTGATGTTCCGAGAAGCAGGACATATGATATCTTAGAAAGCTTGGAGAAAAAAGGATTTATTGTCATGAAATTAGGAAAGCCGATAAAGTTCGTTGCATTAAAACCAGATGAAGTTATTGAAAGAGTAAAAAAGAATTTGATGAAATATGCAAAAGAGAGAACAGAGAGGTTGGAGAATTTGAGAAATGATGAAGTGCTTGAAGAACTTAATTCACTATTCACAAAAGGAGTAAAATTTGTTGAACCCTCTGATTTGTCTGGAAGCATAAGAGGAAGACAAAATTTATACAATCACGTAGACATGATGCTGAGAGGAGCAGAGAAATCAATAACAATTGTAACAACAAGAGAAGGACTGAACAGGAAGTTTGAAGCAATAATGCCTACTCTCGAAAAATGCAAAAAAAGAGGAGTCAAAATAAGAATAGCCGCTCCTGTTGATGCCAGCAATTTAAAAATTGCAAAGGAATTCAAGAAAGTTGCGGAAGTAAAAGACTTGGATAAAATGAAGGCAAGATTTGTGATTATTGACAGCAATCAGTTAATGTTCATGCTTTTGGATGATGAAAAATTTCATCCAAATTATGATGTTGGGATATGGGTTAATACAGAATTTTTTGCCCAAGCCCTTGAACAAATTTTTGACATAGCATGGAAAGAAATGAAATCAGTAAAATAATTCTCAAATTATCTTCTTCTGAAAAGAACCAATGCAGTTACGAGGACGGTTGTTACTAAGATAACCCATCCTGTAATGAGATTGGCTATTCCTGCTCCAAGATCATCAAGAAATCCAATTCTCAAGGTTCCCTCAATCATTGCAAAACCGACTGTCAAAGCTATAAGTATTCCTGTAAACCATGCAAGAAAATTCAACAACAGATGCTTTTTTTCCATTCCTCTTTTAAATATGAATTGTAAAAAGTTTAAATAACTTTTGTTACATTCTTTCTGTTGTTTCTATCCCAAGAAGAAAGAGGGAATTTTTCAAAACCTGCCTGAATGCATCTACAAGTTCCAGGCGAAAACTTTCATTATCCGAACCTATAACAGGACAGTTGTGGTAAAACTCATTGAAGAGTTGTGACAATTGACAGGAATAATTGGCAATCGCAGAAGGATTGAGATTGTTGTAAGCACTAATCACAACATCCCTGAATTGAAGTAATTTTTTTACTAATTCGAATTCTGGTTTTTCCAGTTCTTTTATTGCGAGTTTTTTCCTTTTCCCTGATTTCTTTAATATAGAACTCGCCCTTGCATAACTGTATAATATGTAGGGCCCTGTGTCTCCTTCAAAATTAATTGATTCCTTTGGATTAAAAACCATATTTTTTCTTACATCAACCTTCAACAAAAAATATTTTATTGCTGATAGGGCAATTTTAAGACTTCTTGATTCAAGTTCTTTTTTTGCAAGTTTGTATCTTGAATTTAATTCCTTTTTAACCAAATCCTGAACTTCATAAATCAAATCATCTGCATCAACGATAGTTCCTTCTCGTGATTTCATCCTGCCTTCAGGAAGGTTCACCATCCCGTAAGAAAGATGCTTTAATCCCTTGTATTTAAATCCGAGTTTTTCAAGAATAGTGAAAAGAACATCAAAATGATAATTTTGCTCGTTTGCCACAACATAAATTGAATTGTCTATTTTATATTTGTCATGTTTCAGTTTTGCAAGATAAATATCCTGAGTGATGTAAACAGAAGTTCCATTTGCTCTTAACAAAACCTTTTCCCCTAAATTTTCTTTTTTTAAATCCATTATTATTGCTCCATCTTCTCTTTTTTTGAAAATTCCTTTTTTCAGTCCTCTGATTATTATTTCCCTCCCTTTTTCATAAATGTCGCTTTCAAAAAATTCCACGTCGTGTTTTATTCCGAATGTCTTGTAAGTTTCCCTGAAGCCTTTTAATGCCCAGTTATTCATCTTCTTCCAAAGTGCCATTGTTTTCTTATCTCCTTCCTCCCACTTTTTCAATAAGTTTAAAGATTCCTTTTCTAATCTCTTGTCCTGTTTTGCTTTTTGATTGAAAATAACATAAAAATCTCCGACAAAATGGTCTGGTTTTTTATCTGATTTTTCAGGAGTTTTTCCTTTGCCATAAAATTCATATGCTGCCATTGATTTGCATATATGGATTCCTCTGTCATTATTCAGATTTGCCCTGATGACTTTTTCTCCGTTAAATTCGCTTATTCTTGAAATACTCTCTCCAATTGCCATATTTCTTAAATGCCCCAAGTGAAGAGGCTTGTTTGTGTTTGGAGAAGGAAATTCAACCATTGTTCTTTTTTTATTGCTTGGAGCAGAGCCGAATTTACTTTTCTTTTTCAAGATTTCTTTTATCAGATTGTTTGCGGTTTTTTTCTTATCCAAAAAGAAATTCACGTAAGAGCCGTTTGCTTCAACATAATCAACAAATTCAGATTTGGAAATTCTGTTTCTGACATCCAATGCTATTTCTGATGGATTTTCTCTTAGTTTTCCTTTCAGAGAAAAGCAAGGAAAAGAATAATCTCCAAAATCAGATGAAGGCGGAACCTCCAAAGCATTTTCTATCTCTTTTTCTTTTAGTTCAATTTTAATTTCAGCAAGAGCTTTTTTCAGGAGTTTTGCGATTATTTCTTTCATAACATATAAAAATGAATATACATTATAAATATTATGAATAAAACTTTTTACGAGATTAATGAAAAATAAATACGAACTAATAATAATAGGAACAGGACCTGCAGGGCTGACAGCAGGAATTTACGCTGCCAGATATAAAATGAATGCTTTAATTATTGGACAAACCCTCGGAGGGCTTGCAAGTATTGCGCATGAAATCTGCAATTTTCCAACAAGAGAGAAAATTTCAGGAATGAAATTAATGATGGAGATGATTGAGCATGTCAGAAAATTAGGAGTGGAAATAAGGAATGAAGAAGTCATTGAAATAAAAAAATCCAAAAACCGGTTTGAAATCACAACAAACAAAGGAAAATATTTCTCAAAAAAAACAATCATAGCAACAGGTTTGGAAAGAAAGAGACTGGAATTAAAAGGAGAAAAAGAATTTATCGGAAAAGGAGTAAATTATTGCGCTACATGTGATGCTGCATTTTACAAAGACAAGGTCGTTGCAGTGATTGGGGGAGGAGATGCTGCTCTTGGAAGTGCGGTGTTGCTGTCAAAAATGGCAAAAAGAGTTTATATAATCTACAGGCAGAAGAAATTTCTAAAGGCAGAGTCTGCAAGAATTGAAGAAGTGTTGGGGAACAGCAGGATAAAACCAATTTTTGGTTCTATGGTAACAAAGTTAATAGGAAAAGAAAAATTAGAAGAAATTGAATTAAATCATAAAGACAGGATAAAAGTTGACGGAATATTTGTTGAAGTCGGGAACATTCCCGGAACTGAATTGGCAAAAAAACTAAAAGTCAAACTTGAAAAAAATTACATAAAAGTAGACAAAAGACAAAAGACAAACATAAAAGGAATTTTTGCTGCCGGAGATGTTACAAGCAATCCTTTAAAACAAATCATCACTGCATGTGCAGAAGGAGCAATTGCTGCTGACAGTGCATACAAAGAATTATCAAAAGACAATATAAAAATTTATTAAGTTAATTTGTTTATAATTTTAAATGGATTTGGATGGTGTGGTTGAAGAATCTTCTAAAGAAAAATGCATTTGGTATGAAACTTGCCCTGAAAGAAGATGTGACGGGGACGGTTTTGTGGTTTGGAGAATAAAAGAGAAATGCATAGTTGTTAACAGAACAGAAGGAGAATATAAGAGAGTAACTTTCAGAAATCCGCTAATTAGAAAAACTCCCTGTGTAAGTTTTTTGAA
The DNA here is from genome assembly GCA_964509675.1 of Candidatus Woesearchaeota archaeon. Taxonomy (GTDB): domain Archaea; phylum Nanobdellota; class Nanobdellia; order Pacearchaeales; family GW2011-AR1; genus RBG-13-33-26. The sequence continues at coordinate 99,682 of CAZDXC010000001.1, read as the reverse complement.
CAGCTTTTCATATAATTATAAAAATGTTTCTGCGTAAAATCAACATTTTTCTTACGAAAAATGCAGGAGTCGAGCGTATTCAATTAAGTAATAGTCTAATTAACTAAAAATTGAATGCGGGAGATAGGATTTGAACCTACGCAGGCACTAAGCCACAGGATCTTAAGTCCTGCCCATTTGACCACTCTGGCACTCCCGCCTAATAGATTTTACAAAGATGTTTTACTTAAAAAGTTTATTGAAGCCTCAAGAGAGATTTGAAGCAAGACAACCGCTGTTTTCTTGCTAATTTTCCTTTCGTTTAAACTGTTTCATCAAATCCCTAATAAGCCTCAAGAGAGATTTGAACTCCCGACCTACTGATTACGAATCAGTTGCTCTGCCAACTGAGCTATTGAGGCATTAAAAAATAAAATATTATTTATTTATAATATTACTTATTCAAAACAATTTAGAAATAGATTGTCCTTTTTGGGCTCTGTAAATTGCCTCTGCAAAAACAGGAGAAACGTCTATTACTGTAACATCATTAGTTTCTTGATAATGAGTATTGCTCGTCATAATCATATCAAAACAATTGTGAAGCTCTTTTGTTCCTTTTGTAAACAAGCCATGAGTTCCATAACAATATAATTTGTTTGCTCCATGCTCTTTCAAAACTTCTGCTGCCTTGCATAATGTTCCTCCTGAATCAATTATATCATCAACAAGAAGGACATTTTTTCCCTTAACATCTCCAACTATAGTCATCTCTTCTATATCTCTCGTAGTTCCTACTCCTTCTTCTGTCCTTCTTTTATACATAAATCCAATAGGATTTTTTACTCCTAATTTATTCGCAAATGCTCTTGCCCTGTTAACTCCTCCAGCATCAGGAGATAAAACAACTAAATTCTCCAAATTCTCTATTGGTTGTTTTTCTTTAAGATAACTTACTACAGTTGGAAAACTATAAAGATTATCCAGACGCATTTCTTCTGGATAAAAACCGTGAATTTGTGGAGCATGCAAATCCATTGTAATAACCCTTGATAAATTGCTTGAAATGCTTTTTGCCAATGTTCTTGCTGAAATAGGAACATGTGGTTTTTCTTTTCTGTCTTTTCTGCTGTAAAGCATATTCGGAAGAACAAAACTCACGCTGTCTGCAGATGCACTCAATAACAAATCCTTGATTAACAAAAGTTCAACCCACCAGTCTTGGGGATTTTTTGTAGAATCCTGTATATAATAAACTTCCCTTTTTCTCACATTTTCAGGAACATGCATATCAATTTCCTTATTCCTGAAATAATTTATAGAAACTTCTTTTAGTGGAACAAGGGCACGCTTTTGTCCTATGATATAATCTTGAATTTTTTCTGCAAAATCCCATGCTTTTGATTTTTTATCAGCAAGCAGAACAACTCTTTTCATAAAAAAAACTGTAAAAATTTATTTAAATTAATTTCTATATTGAAATATATGAATAGAAGAAGGGATATTATCCTGTTAATATTTTTGATTTCTTTCCTATTTGCAATTAACTACAGGTTTATTGATAATGCTGTTGTAGATTTTCTGGAAGAAGCTGAGTTTGGAATTGTTGAAAGAGTCATTGATGGAGATACAATTGTTGCTGAAAATGATACTCATGTAAGACTTCTTGGAATTAATACTCCTGAAAGAGGAGAAAGATATTACAAAGAAGCAAAGGATTTTTTGGAAATGGTGGCTTTAAACAAGACAGTGAGATTAGTGTATGGAAAAGAAAAATATGACAGATATGGAAGAGTTTTGGCTTATATATTAATAGGAAACAAAAATATTAATGCTGAGTTGGTAAAAAATGGCTTTGCTAATACTTACATATATAATACTGACAAATATACAGGCGAGTTAAAAAGAGCCTGGCAGGAGTGTATTGCTAAAAATATAAATTTATGCGAGAAATCACAAGATAAATGTGCTGAATGCATTGAACTTAAAGGATTAGATGTTAAAAGCCAGAATGTTATATTATATAATAATTGCAGTTTTGACTGCTCTCTTAATAGCTGGACAATCAAAGATGAAGGAAGGAAGAAATTTGTTTTTGGAGATTTTACATTGATGGGAAATAAGGAAATTTCAATAATTGTCGGGAATAAGACAAATACCAATGAAGTTTTGTATTGGAAAGGAGAAAATTATGTCTGGACGCAAACAGGAGACACTTTGTTTTTGAGAGATGAAGAAGGAAAGTTGGTGTTGTGGTATAATTATTAAGATAATAATATATTTAAAAATAAAAGATTATCTTATTTTATGGCTAAAAATTATTTAGAGGAATTAAAAGTATTAATTGAAAAATATAAGGAAAAGGGTTTTGAATGGGGGAAGCCGATAGATTATCTTGAATTCAGAAATGGTTGTTCTAAGGAAGAGATGGAGAAAGAAATACTTAATTGTGACAATGCAGAATTCGTTGAAAAACAGAAAGAACAAAGAGAAACAAGATATAAATTATATTTTGTCTATAGTTCAAAAACCGGTAGAGTTTATGTTTTAAAGTTTACTGAAAAGATAAGAATAATCACAGTCTATCCGCTTGGGAGACAAACACTAAAGAATTATAAGAGAAAGTTTAAAAAATCTAAGGTATTATAATAATCATGACAATAAAAACACATTATGATGAAGAAGATGATGTATTTACCATCTATGATGATGAGCATAAACCAAATGAAACAATTGAATTTTCTGAATTCTTAAATATAGATATCGATAAAAATAGAGGTATTGTCGGATTAGAAGTATTTTATGCAAGCGAATTCTTTTCTGCTTTGAACAAAATTATTACAAAATCATTATTGGAATCTAATGATAAAATTTTGATAGAATATAAGAATTATAGAAATAATTGGTTTATTGTTCTTGTGTTTGAAAAAAATGGAGAAAAAATAAGGGTTCAACTACCCCCATTAAGAAAAGACCAATATACCAGTCCTCTAATTGCAAATTGTCAGGTTTAGTAAAAAACCTAAAAAGAAATAAACCGCTGAAAACTACAATATAAATTCTTAAATATCAGAAAAACATAGAATAATATGGAATATCTGAAAAATGAAGAACAATTCTACGAACTAATTGAAAAGAAAAGAGAAGAAGTGAATTCCATGAATACTTCTGAAGAAGAAAAGAAAAAATTATACATTTTAATTGACGAAACTGTCCAGAGATATGGACTAATAGAAAAGAATGAAACTGAAATTAAAAAAAATGTAAAAAAGATAAAAAGATGCTTAATTCAGATGGCAATAGATTATAAAAAGCTCAGTGACAGCATGAAAATTATAAGAAAGGAAATTCCTAATCTTGAAAGAATTGTTACAGAAATGAAAGCTGCTAAATTAACACACCCTTTTTCTAATAATTGAATATATTTTTAAAAATAATAATTCTTTTAAAGAATTCCCTCTTCTAATTATTACAAACCAAATTTAATTTGGTTTATTATAGTATAGTTGAAAGGAGGTTGAAATAGAATTGAAATGGATTTAGAAAAAAAGGTTGGAAATAAGCCAGGTTTCTTTGGAAAAACCAAGAGGAATGTATTGCCTTATGTTTTTGCTGCAGGTTTAGGACTTGCAGGACTTGGTGTTGTAGGTTGTCCTTCTGAAGTTTCTCCTAGTCCAACTCCACCCGATTATACTGAAGAAATAGTAACAATAACAAAAGCTGCTGACAGGCTTGTAGCGACACAAAATAATGATGGTGGTTGGGAGTGGGATAATCCTGATACTGACCCCACTACGAATATGCCAAGCCCAGTTAATACCATTGGTGTAACTGCTCAGGGGGTATTGGATGCATATAAATTAACAAAAAAGGCAGCATACCTGGATACAGCAGTTGATGCATATGGATATATCTCTTCTTTAGTAGGGGAAAGAATAAGAGGACCAGATATATCCTTTTTAGTTGAACTTTCAGAAGAAACAGGAAATTCAACTTATGCAAATTTAGCTAAAGATAAGTACATAGACTTATTCAATAGTTTTGGTGGAGGTGGAGCAACTGCACTTGCCCAATATATTCGTGACATAAGAAAAGGTCAAAATCTCCCATCATTGATATCTTGGGACATTGATTTATATGTACAGGGTGTATTAGCATTAAACAGATATTTTCCTGGACAAGGATTTAATGCAGATGCTCAGGATATGGCAGAAGTAATCTATGATTCTTTGTATGTCAATCCTGTAGATTTTGATTTATCGAATCAGACTCAAGCAGAATATTGGCTCTCACATACAGGAGCAATTGAAGCTTTTACAAAAACAGGCTTGCACACACCAGAAAGAGATTCATTGCTCACAGAGTTAGTCTCAAGTCAACAAAGTGACGGACATTTTGTTGGGGTTAATGGTGGAGGTGATGTACAGACAACTGCATATTCTGTAATGTCTCTATTAAAAGCTGCTAGGAGAAACCCAACTGTCAATGCTGTCGACTATATGAAAAATTCCCAAAATCCAAATGGCGGATGGACAGAAACCAATGGAACAGAATATTCAGAAGTAGACAGTGAATCTGCTCAGGCAATCTTTGACTATATACAGTAAGTAACTTTTAATTTATTTTTTTCTTTTTCTTTTATTTTTTCATCAAAAGCAAGGAGTGACAAAAAGTATTATCTGTAAAGTAGAAATACTTAAATACTAAATCTTTTTATAAATCATATGGGGTTAAACAAAAAGGTTGGTTTCTCAATAGTTTTATTATTAACTATCTTCTTTGTTATTGGTGTTGTTTCTGCTAATACAATTTCATCATCAACAATAGTTTTTGAAGGAGCTTTAACAAATAATGGTGACGGAAGTTACACAGGAACAATTCATGCAGCACAAGATTTTGATGTTTATGCAAAAGAAGGCTCAATAGTTCAAAGTTCTGCTTCTTCTATTAATGAAGAACCTGTGGGCTCAGATCATGATGCTTATCCTAACTGGAATCCAGATGTTCCTGATGCTTATGATAATGGAGATTCATATGGTGGACCATATTATGCTTTGCATTTAGATGGTTCAACTAATAGTTGGGAATTATGGTATGTAAGTCCACCCGGTTCATTTACAAAAGTTTATGATCCTATGTCAGGAAATATTGATTGGAGTGAAGGATATGCTACTGAAACAAATCAAAATTGGGCTGAAACTTGGACATGGGGTTCTGAAAATATTGACTTAGAATATCCTGGTTTTCAAGTTGGTATTGAAGATATTGGGGAAGGAAATTACAGAGTAACAATGATACCAGCTCCCAACACAAATCCAGTTATAACAAAAGTTTATACTGACCCTGCTTATCCAACAACAGATGTAGATTCTCAATCAGTGGAAGTACATGCTAATGTTTCTGATTCAGATGGGATAGATTATACTACACTTATTTACCAAATAGGAGATAATAATGTTGAAAATACAGATTTTAGTAGTCCTCTCTTAGGAGGATATGCAGTAATTCCTAATCCTATTCCTGCTAATGGAGTTTTGGTAAAATATAGAATTAAAACAGCCGATAATTTAGGAAACATTAATTATTATCCTAGTAGTTCAAAATGGGAAACTTTCTACTATGATGGCTCTAACCCAATAGTAGATGTTGGTGGAGCACCTTCTCAATATCTTGTTGATCCTTCTGGTGTAAATGCAGAAGTTGTTTGTGAGGATCCCTATAGTGGTTGTGATATTTCAAGTTATAGATTATATGTCTCATCATCTCCTATTGCAGATTGTTCTTCAATAAGTTATTCAAGTTATGACCCATCTCCGCAAACAATAGCAACTCACTCATATGTCTGTGCTGCTGCTAAAGATAACGCAGGACATACTGGATTTTCTCCATCTGCAGTTGAATTCACAGTATTTAACACAATTCAGGATGCAATTGATGCTGCTCCTGCAGGAACAACAATAAATGTTACTGCTGGGACATATAATGAAGCACTTATTATAAATAAAGGTGTTATACTTATGGGTGACCCTGGAGATTCTACTGCAGGACCAGGTGTAAACGCTCCATTACTTGATGGCCAATCAATTCTAAATGATGCTATTACTATTCAATCAGGTGTTTCTGATGTTACAATAAGTGGTTTTGAAATAGCAAATTATATTGGTTCAAGTAGTGGAGTTGGAAATGCTATTCAGGCATGGAATAGTGGAACTTCAAATATAGAAATAAGTGATAATTATATGCATAACTTAGAATGGAATGGAGTTTTAGTAGGAAATGATGGTGCTATAGGAAACCATAATAATTGGATTATTAGAAATAATATCTTAGAAAATTATGTTGCATATGGTTTAGAATTAACAAATGCAAGAGATTCTGTAATAGAAAATAATGTTGTTACTGCAAGTAATTCATGGACCGGAATTTTGGTTGTTGCAAGACGTAGTGAAAAGAATATAACAATACAAAATAATGAAATTTCTGGAGCACTTGATTCTGGAGCAGATGGAAGAGCGGCAATGTATATTCTAGCAGGGGATAAAAATGATAATCTTAATTATCCAATTAACCCTAATTTAAATGATATAAAGATAAAAAATAACCAGATTACAACTACAGGAGCAAAACCCCACATAAGATTTAACGAAGTGGGAGGAACAATAACAAATGTGCTTGTAAATAATAATGTTTTGTATAGTTTAACAAGCAATATAGTTACACAAATTAATGCAATAGACAATTGGTGGGGAACAAATATTGGTAGTGTTATTGCTACTTTAATTAGTGGAAATGTTGACTATACTCCATGGGCTTATGCACTTGGTTTATATGACCATATTTTACCAATAACAGTAATAAATTCTCCTGCTGAAAGTTCTTGGCATAATAATAATTTTGATTTAAGTGTAGGTGATTCTGATGCTGGTGAAGCTGGATTACAACTATGTGAATACCAAGTTAAGGTCGGGGGAGTTGGGAATTGGAATACTATTACAAGAGATTGGACAATAAGAACTTGTGATGATTTAGTCCCTATCACAGTTGGACCTTCTGGAGATTGTAATCTTGAAGGAGAAAATATGTGTAAAGTGAACGTAAGAGCATTAGATAATTCCGGAAATAGTAATTGGGAACTTCCTTGGAATGATAGAATGTTTAGCATTGATTTCACTCCACCAACAGTTGTTATAACTTCAAATTCATCAACAGATAAAATGGATTATTTTGTTATAAAAGCGAATGTATCTGATGCTACAAGTGGGATTAAAGATGTTAAATTAACATTAAGATACTTAAATGGAAGCATAGTTTCTGGTTTGGAAAATGTTGCAATGACTAATGGAACTTCTGGCTATGAATATAGAATGAGGATGTGGGAACTTGAAGCAGGAGATTACACTATTGAGATAACAGCAGAAGATAATGCAGGAAATAGTTTTACTACAACACCTCAAGCATTTGAAATATTATCAAATGTTGCTCCATCACGAATCACAACACTTAATGGTCAAGTTCCTGTAGAAACAGGGGGAACAGTTAGCTTCAGGTTTAATGTAACAGTAAGAGGCGATGGAAATATTAAATTTGGAATGGATGATATTGCTGGATTGACTCCTTCTGTATTTAATGCAAGAATATCTAAAGACGGAATAAATTATTTTGATGTTGGAGATTCATCATTTAATGGGGCTGAAGTTCTTACATTAACTGATACTGATCCAGATACTCTAAATATACAGGGGAGCTTTGTATTATATTTAGATATTCCAGAAGATATGGTTCCTGGAACATATCCAATACACTATTATATTGATGTAGCTTAAAATGAAAAAATATTTTTTAGGAGTATTATTATTTTGCTTAGTCTTTTCTTTTTATACTGTAAGTGCTCTTTATGAAGGAGAAATTACAGTTGGTGTTGGAGAAAATGTTCAGGTAACAATTGGAAATCCTCCATCATTTAATGTTACAGAAGGTGAAGAATGCACTTCAGGACAAACAACTTGTGTTGGAACAAATTATTATTTGTGCGTTAATAATATTTGGGTAAATCAAGGAAATATTGATGGACAATGTGGGTATACAATCATTCCCACAACAACCACCATAACAGGAGGTGGGGGAAGAGCACATACTTCATTTTCAGTAGCAACAGGTGTTGAAGAAAATCAAAGTTCAAAAAATCCTTCAGGAACAAGTCCAGAAACAAATAAAACACAGCCAAAAGAAACAACTTCTTTTACAAACTTCTTTACAGGTGCAGTTACAGGAATTGGGGATTTTGTAAAAACAGGAGAAGGAATTGCAACAATACTTGTATTAATAACAGTTGTTGTCCTTGGAGTAGCACTCACATCAATAAGAAAAAAGAAACTGGCAGTTAAAGAGCCAGAAAAGCCAGAGAGTTCTGAAGCAACAGGATAAATATTGATAAAAAGATTTAAATACTATAGCAATCTATAATTAACTATGGTAACAACAATACAATTAGATGAGAAATTGAAAGAAAAACTTGATAAATTAAAAATTCATCATAGAGAAACATATAATGAATTAATTTCACGATTAATAGATTCTTGTTCACTAAAAAAAGCAGACAGGGAAAGCCTTGTTGAAACAATAGAAATTCTCTCAGACCCAGAAACAATGAGGGATATAGCATCAGCATTAGAAGAAATTCAAAGGGGAAATCTTGGAACTCCTCTTGAAGAATTCGAAAGAGAATTATAAAATGTATTCTGTATTCCTGCAAAAACAACCAAAGATATTTCTTAAAAAAATTGATAAAAAAGAAAGGAACAGGATTATAGATAAATTAAAAGATTTGGCAAATAATCCAGAACTTGGAAAGCCACTGACAGGAAAACTCGCAAAATTATGGAGTTTAAGAATAGGAGATTATCGTGTTTTATATCAAATAAGGCGTGATGAATTACTAATCTTTGTTCTAAAAATCGGACACAGAAAGAATATTTATGACTGATATTTTTAGAGAAAAAAAGAATAGAAAATATTTTAAGAATATAATTCCTTGTTTGAACATGAAAAAGAGCTGGTTTATTTTCTTGGTTTTTGTATTTACTTTAGGAAGCATAAGTGCAGGAATATCCAATGTTTCTACAGAGCCATTGTATCCAAATTTAAGTTCACAATTAGTGATGGTCCATGCTAAAATCGACAATAATGAAAGCGGAATAAATGCAATACTTCATTATTAACTTAGTGATTTTCCAAATATTCCTTTTCTTAGTTTATTTGTGGGAGGATATGCTGTTATCTATGGAAATCCAAAAGACAATTCTGTTGTTAATTATCAGATAGAAGTAATTAACAGTTCAGGAAATGTCGAGAACACAACTTGGCTTAATTTCACTTATGACGGAACTCCCCCTATAATAACTATTCTTGGAGATAACCCTGCAAGTGTTGAGATTGGAAGCAATTACACTGATGCAGGAGCAACTGCATTAGACAGCATTTATGGAGACTTAACTTCAAATATTGTCACAGAAGAAAGCGTAAATACAAGTGCTGTCGGAGAATATACCATAAATTATACGATCTCTGACCCTGCAGGAAACATCGCAACAGCAACAAGGAATGTTAATGTTATTGAAAAGCCATCTCCTGTTGCATCTTCTGGAAGTTCAGGTGGAAGCGGTAATTATTATTCTGCTTCAAGTTCAGAAAAAAATAACACAATAACAAATAGCAATGATAAAGAAACAAATCCTCCACAAAATAACTCAAATACTGCAGGAGTTACAGGAAAATCTGTCATTGAATTAATAGGAGAAAATAAAGGGATAAGTCTGGTTATTGGAATTGTAATATTTATCATTGCAATAGCATTTTACTTTATTAAAAAAGAAATAAAAAGAAAACTGTATGGGAAGAAAGGAAAATAAAAACTCTTAAAAAGTCATTTTTTCTTGTATTCTTGTAGACCAGGTTGGCGCGTTAGCCCCGCGCTGTTTTGCAAACGGGCTTTATGGCAGACTGCAAGAAGGCAAGTGAGTAGAGTGTTAAAAAGTCTTTAGCCGGACGTTGACGCTTTGTCTGCTTTGATCTTGCAGATGCGAAACAGGTCAGGCCTTGATCGGAGCAGCCTTAAACATTTGTTGAGATGCTTAGCAGGTAGCAGAGCTGAGGAAGATTAAAGGTAGCTTTTTAGTTCTTTACAGGCAAACCTTCGGGTCTACACTTATCTTTTAAGATATTCATTAATCTTATTTATTACTTTATCATGTAAATTATTATTTATTGTGCAGAATTTTTTTATTATTATATCCTCATGAATAGTAAAAATTCTGTGAGGTTTAATGAAACTTTTGAAAGGCAAAGTTCCTATTTCAAATGAATCTTTTGTTATTAATAAATCATCTTTATGCGGTTTGGTGGTTATTAGGCAACAAATCCTATCCTGCATTCTATTTATTTTTTCATTGGAAATAATTAAAGCGGGTCTCTTTTCAGAAAGAGTTAAATTCGAATAAGGAAAAGGAATTAAAACAATATCTCTTTGATTAAACACTATTCCACCTCTTGTCTAATTTATTACCCCAGTCTTTTTTTAAAACTTCTTCTGATGCTAACATAGTCATAATACTTTCCTTATCCGGATGTTTTTTAATAGAATCTAATTCTTTAATTCTCTGATGAATGCATTTTCTTACAAATTCACTCCATTTTATCTCAGAAAATTCCCGCATTTTTTTATAGACTTCGTCATCAATTGATAAAGTTATGTTTGTCATAATAAGATAAGTGTGTTCACTTATTTAAATCTTTCGAAGATATTTCTATTTTTTAGAAAATAAATCCGAGGTTTCAAAAACTTAATAAACTCTTTTTTATTTTATTAAATATGAAGCAAAAAAGAGGGCAATTTTTTCTTATTGCTGCTGTCATAATAATTGTTGTTGTGGTAAGCGTTGTGGCAGTTTCAAATTACACTCAAAGAAAAGACAATGTAAAACTGTATGATTTGGGAAAAGAACTTGAAATTGAAAGCCAAAATGTTTTGGATTACGGAACATACAGTGAATTGAATGAAAGCGAACTGAATGTTCTAATGGAGAATTTCATAAAAAATTATGTAGGATATATAGAAGAAAAAAAGAACATTTATTTCATATTCGGAAACAGCCAGAAAATTAATGTTATTGGATATCAGGAAATAAATCCAGAAGAAGTTTATATTGATATTGGAGAAGGAAAATCTCCCCTGCAGATTATGGGAAAAACGCAGGAATTCTCGGCAGGCAGTGAAGAAATAAGTAAAGTTGTCGTTACGATTGCAGGCATAGAATATCAATTCAGATTAAAAAGAGGGGAAAATTTCTATTTTGTTATCTGGCAGGAAATCGGAGGAGAGAAACATGTTGTTACAAGCGGGACAGAATAAACGTGCATTGAGTGTTGTTATTGGATATGTTTTGTTAATAGCAATTTCAATTGTAATGAGCATCCTTGTTTATCAATGGCTCAGAACATATGTCCCAAAAGATACTGCAAAATGCTCTGATGGAACTTCTGTATTTATAAAAGAGATTTATTATGACTGCGCAAATTCAAGATTAAATATAACCCTGAAAAATAACGGAAAATTCAGTGTTAATGGCTATTTTATTCATGTTTCAAACAACTCAAATCAGGACTCTCTCGCTGTAATAGACCTTTCAAAAAACATCACAGACGGCGGAATCACATCCGGAAATTCAATTGTATTTTCTGACACAGTGGAGAATGCCCTTACTCCAACCGAACCGACAAACACAAAAATCTCTTCATTTGATGTCAGAGGCTACGGACAATTATACAAAATTGAGATAATTCCCACAAGGATGCAGGAAATAGAAAATAAAAAGAAGCTTGTGAGCTGCGGAGATGCGAAGCTCGAGGAAACTTTAACATGTTCATAAACAAAAAGAATTTAAAAGTAATATTCATTTATAATTAAAAGAGGGAAAATGTTAAAAAAATTAAAGAAAAAAAGCGGATTATCTCCAATAGTCACTACTGTTTTATTAATTGCCCTTACGATAGTCATTACATCTGTTGTTTTTCTATGGTTTAGGGGAATGGTGGAAGAAGGAGTCACCAAATTTGGAAAAAATATAAAATTGGTATGTGATGATGTTGACTTTGAAGCAGGTTATTCTTCAGGAACATTAAATATAGTCAACAACGGAAATGTCCCTATATTCAGGGTCGATATAAGAATGTCCAGTGCAGGAAGTTATGAAACTAAAGATATAAAAGATTTTTCCGGAGGCAGCAGCTGGCCTGACACAGGATTGGCTCAGGGAGGAACTTTTTCTGCAGATATCGGCAGTGAAGTCAGTGGAAGTGAAAAGATATTGATATCACCTATTTTAATAGGAACATCAAGCAGAGGAAAAAAGACTTTTATATGCGGAGGGCAGTATGGAAAGGAAATTACACTCTAAAAAATTGCAATCTAAAAAAGGTTTGTCTGCGATTGTTGTTACAGTTATTCTCGTTGCCTTAAGCATGGCAGCAATAGTTTTGGTATGGGCATTTGTGAGCAATCTCATAAAAAAACAAATCAGCAGCAGCGAATCCTGTTTTGGAAATTCTGAAAAAGTTACACTCAACGGACAATATACATGCTATGAAGAAATAGACAGCACTCATTACAATTTAAGATTTTCATTGAACATAGGGGATGTTGATATTGACAAGGTTCTTGTTTCTGTATCTTCTGCAAGTGCTGTAAAGAGCTATGAAATATCAAAAACAGAAGGAACAATAAGTGGCTTGTCTATGTATCCTTCTGGTTCCCTTCAAGTGAAACTTCCTGAAAAAAATGCAGGATTGACATATAAAGCAACAGGCTTTACATCAAAAATAGACTCCATGCAGATTGCTCCTGTTATAGGAGGGAATCTATGCAGTGTCTCTGATTCTTTTTCTGAGATTGAAAACTGTGCATTAATTTCTTAAATTTTTTCAGTGCTTCGCGATGATGCATAATGTGTTGTTGTGTTTCGCGATGCCTATGCGTAATGGCTAACATTAATTATTTAAATTAAATTTTGTTCATATCTGAATGAAAAAGAGGAGGAACAAACACGGGCAGGTTTGGGTGGAGACAGTAATCTATACTTTAATTGCTTTTGTGATGATTGGATTGGTTTTAAGTTATGCGCGTCCAAAAATAGAAGAATTGCAGGATCAAGCAATTCTCCAGCAGTCCACCGACATGATGAAACAGATTGATTCAACAATTCTTACAATGAGCGGTGCAGGAAATCAGAGAATATTGGAAATAGGAATAAAAGAAGGAAATCTGAAAATAGATGCTCTCAACAACAAAATGATTTTTGAATTAGAAACAAAAAATTTATACAGCGAGCCAGGAAAGGCAATAAATGACGGGGACATAGTAATTTTAACAGAAAAAAAGACGGGATATAATTTGGTAAGTTTAACAAGGGATTACTCTGATAATTATGATTTGAAATTTATGGGAAAAGATGAGTTAAAAGTGATAAGCAAGGCTTCAACTCCTTACAAATTATTCATAGTGAACGAAGGAGAAGACTCAAATCAAAAAATTGTCCTTAACATATCCTTGAGTTAAAATGCAATCAATAGAAAATTACGAAAAAATTAAAATTAACTTTCATGTAAAGACTCCGCCTCTTGAGAGGATAAGAGACAAGACAAAAGTAGATATAAGATATTGCGTTATCTCTCCTTTCGCATTTATACATATTTACTGGGATGAAAAAATCTATGAACTGGTTTATGAAGTAGAGGAACCAATATTAAATGAACAGGAAAAAAATTACAGAGAGCAACTTACTTCTGCCATAAAAGATTTGATAAATTTTGAGGAGATAGTTGAAAGGAACGAGGAAGCTCTTTTGGATTATATAGATAAAAGACTGAGATTTCTTGCTGTTGAATTCGGAATGAATATCCCATATGAGTCCTACAAGAAAATATATTATTATTTATGTAGGGATTTTATAGGAATAAACGAGATAGAACCTATGTTAAAAGATTATTTTGTGGAAGATATAGAGTGTAATGGTGTTAATAGTCCTGTTTATATAATTCACAGGCTTTACAGGAATATAAAAACAAATATAATTTTCAAAAATTCAGACAGGCTTGAAAGTCTTGTTGAAAAGCTCGCGCAAAGGTGCGGAAAACATATCTCTTACGCAGACCCTATTCTCGACGGAACTCTTCCTGACGGAAGCAGAGTGAATGCGACTTACACAACAGACATAACAAGCAGAGGTCCAACATTCACAATAAGGAAATTCACAAAGACTCCCTGGACTCCGATACAATTAATTTCTTTTCATACATTAAGCCCTGAAATGCTTGCATATCTTTGGATACTTGTCCAATACAAGATGAACATACTGATAACAGGAGGAACAGCATCAGGAAAAACTACTCTTCTGAATGCGGTTGCTTTTTTCATTCCTCCTGAAGCAAGGGTTGTAAGCATTGAAGACACGAGAGAATTAAATCTTCCGAGAGAAAATTGGCTGCCGAGTGTTGTAAGGGGTTCTACAGGGAACAAGAGAGAAAATGAAATAACTCTATTCACATTGCTAAGAAGTTCTTTCAGACAAAATCCTGATTATGTGATTGTCGGAGAAGTAAGGGGAAAAGAAGCATCTGTATTGTTTCAGGGAATGGCTTCAGGACATTCTTCTTTAAGCACCATGCATGCAGATTCAGTAGACACTGTAATTAAAAGGCTTGAGACTCCTCCAATAGAACTCTCTCCTACTTTGCTGAATGTTTTGGACAGCATATGCATAATGACCCATGCCATTGTAAATAAGGAAGAAACAAGAAAATTGAGAGAAATTGTGGAAATAGTTGATGTAAATCCAGAAGGAGTTGCAGTTACAAATACTCCTTTCACATGGAACCCAAGAGATGACAGGTTCTATTTCAAAAAAAGCAGTATAGTATTTGAAAAAATATCAAGAAGATATGGAATAAGAATGGAAGAAATAGAAACAGAATTCAGAAAGAGGGTTCAGATTATATATCAATTATATAAAAAGAGAATGTTTAATTTTAATGAAATTCAGGAAATAATAAATAAATATTACAAGAAACCGAATGAAGTTCTGAGAGAATTAGGAGTTCAGTAAGATTTCTCGAGCAAAATATTTAATAACATAAAAAGTCTTTCTTGATTATGGAAACGCTGAAAAAAGAGGAAATTTTATTCTTAAATCAGCTTATAAATTCCCTTGCAGAAGCAGAGAAAAATCTGGAAAAGAGCTATGAAAAGAGAGATTATGACGGCTTTAATAAGTCAAAAAAAATAATGCTCAAAATACAAAAAGAAATTTCTAATATGATAAAATGATTGAAGATAATATACAAAAGATAAAAGAATTGGTTTTCAGGGAAAGAAAAATAATGAGCGAGTTTAATTCTCTTCTTGGTTCTATGAAAGATGCCAATACAGAAGAAAAGAAAATGTTTAATAGCCAAATAGAAAAGTTAAAATCTTCCCTGAAAAAAACAAATGATGAACTTTTAAACAGCCTTGAAGGAAGTATGATTTCCCGTCCATTGCCGAAAAAAGAAGTTCCAAAAAATCCTGAAGTTCCTGAAGTTGGAAAAAATAAAAAAATTACGCAAAAAAAACCAGGAATCCTGAAAAGATTTTCGATTCCAAAAAACAATCAAAAAGAACTGCCTGAATTGGAAATGGAAATTTTAAGGAGACTGAAAAAGAAAAAAGAAAAAGTCACTAAGAAAAAGGAAAAGAAACCAAGTCAGTACATAAAAACTGCAAATAATCTTTTTGGAGATTTTGTGAAGTCTCTTGTTAAAAAAAGAAGATTGATGGTGCTTGAAAGAGACCTGGTGAAATCAAATCTAAATTACACATCTGTATCATATATTTCCACGTTAATTCTTACTGTGATCATTTCTGCTGCTGTTGGATTTGTAATATTTGTTTTTTTCTTATTTTTTAACATAAGTCCTGAATTTCCAATAATCACAAGGGCAACAGAAGCATTCGGAACAAGGCTTTTGAAAGTCTTTTGGATTATTTTTCTTGCTCCCCTCGGAACCTTTTTATTTATGTACCTGTATCCCTCCCTCGAAAAAAAATCACTGGAGGGAAAGATAAACCAGGAACTCCCTTTTGCAACTATACACATGGCAGCTATTGCCGGTTCAAGAATAGAACCAATAAAAGTTTTCAGCATAATTTCTTCAACAAAAGAATACCCAAACCTTGAAAGAGAATTTAACAAACTGCTGAATGAAATAAACATTTATGGATATGATATTGTCACTGCATTAAAAAACTTGGCAATAGATTCTCCAAGTTCAAAACTCGCTGAACTTTTTAACGGACTTGCTACAACAATAACTTCAGGGGGGGATTTATTTGAATTTTTTGACAAGAGAGCACAGAGCATGCTTTTTGAATACAAATTAGATAAAGAAAAAAGAACAAAAACCGCAGAGACATTCATGGATATTTATATCAGTGTTGTAATTGCTGCCCCGATGATTTTAATGCTCCTTTTAATCATGATGAGAGTAAGCGGACTCGGGGTTTCATTAAGCACATCAACAATTACCTTTCTTGTTGTCGGAGGAGTCTCCCTGATAAATACCATCTTTTTAATATTTTTACAATTAAAACAGCCTAACTTATAAAATGGAACTAAAAAGAATTCACTGGTTTGGAATCATTGCAGGAATAATAGTCATTGGTTTGTCTTTTTTAACATTAGGGAGCAGATTTTTCTTTTTCTTAATATGGTTTGGAATACTGATAATTGCTTTTCCGTTTGTGTTTACCACAATAGAACAAACCAGAATTGCGGGGAAAAAGGAAGAAATGTTTTTGGAATTTACAAGAAATCTTGTTGAAAGCGTAAAGACAGGCACTCCAATAAGCAAAAGCATAATCAATATGAAAAAAAAGCCATTCGGGGTTTTAAGCAAGCATGTGGATAAATTAGCAAATCAGATTGCTCTCGGAATTCCACTAAGAACAGCACTTCAGACATTTGCAGAGGATATAAATAACAACACAGTAACAAGGACAATCACGCTGATAGGACAAGCAGAAAGGGCAGGAGGGAATATCGGAGAGATTTTAGAGGCAGTTGCAAAAGCAGTAAGCAGTGCAGACAAATTAAAGAAAGAGAGAAAAGCCACTATTTCTACTTTGGCGGTTCAGGGTTATATAATATTTTTTGTATTTATGATAATTGTCTTGGTTATGCAGTTTTACATAATTCCAATGATCTCAGGGATTGCAAGTGTCGGAACTCTTGGAATCGGGGGAGTAACAACTCCAAGCGGAACAGAAGCACTGGATGTATCAAGAGCTTTTTTATACCTTTTAATAATACAGGGTATGTTCAGCGGATTGACAATAGGAAAGCTTTCAGAAGGAAGTGTAAAAGCAGGGATAAAACATTCTTTTGCATTAGTCGTGCTTTCTTTTTTAATCTCAACAATTGCAAATGTTCTCTTTGGGAAATAACAAGTAAATATGGTAATAGAAAATGAGGGGTGAAAGTAAAAAAGGTTCACATGTAGGAATGATTATTTCTTTTTTAATCTTCATTACATTCACTGTATTTTTGTATGTAATTATAAGCCCTGCAGTTGAAACAGGAGAAAGCAAAAAAACAACCTTGGATTATGTCGGAAATGAAATAGAAGAAAATGTTTCCGCGAATTTTACAAGCGCAAGCATACAAATAGAAAGCTCAAAAAATCCCCCAGGACAAAGTTGTCTTGAACTTGAAAATTTTTTCATTTTGTCAGACATGCCTTTTAATGCGATAATTAAAAATGAAACAAATAATATCCAGGAAGCATACGTTAATTTTGCCAATTTGCTAATAGTGAGAAAAGCAGGAACTAATATATTCTTCAAAGTTTATGCTTCTCCTGAATTCAGTCCATTGCAAACAAAAACAATGAGCTGTTTTTTTATGAGGAGCAGCAATTACAACATAGGCTCCATAACAACAAGAAGATATGTCTTTGAAAAAAGCATGAATGAGCTTGTTGATTATTATAACAGCGATTATGAAAGATTAAAAGATGAATTCAAAATTCCTCCTGGAACAGAATTTGGTTTTGATTTTGTACAAAGTAATGGAACAAGGATAAAAGTTGGGCAACCTCCAAGCAACACAAATGTTTATACCCAAGAAGCCCCGGTTCAGTACATTGATTATGAAGCAAATATTTTGTCAGGTTTTATAAATGTGAAAGTATGGTAAAAAGAATGAATAAAAACGGGTGGATAGAAATTGTGGAAGCATTTGTTTCTGTGCTTCTCATAATCGGAGTTGTTTTGATAGTTCTGAATAAAGGATACATTGCAAAAACAGACATTTCAGAAAGAGTTTATGAAGCACAAATTTCAATTCTCAGAGAAATACAAACAAATGATACAATGAGAACAGACATTTCATCTGTCCCGGAACCTCTTCCCATTCCGTGGGAAAGTTCTGCATTTCCTGCAAGCGTCAAGAATACAATAATTGAAAGAACCCCCAATTATCTCGAATGTGTGGGAAAAATATGCAATATCAGTGAAACATGCAGTCTGGAAGAAACAAAAGAAAAAGACATTTACTCGCAGTCAGTCATAATAAGCACAACATTAAAGGAAGGAGAAGTTTACAGAAAATTAAATTTATTCTGCTGGACAAAATAATGAAATACAAATTTCTAGAACATACAGCAGACATTAAATTTCAGGCATTTGGAAACAGCATTGAAAAGTTATTTGAAAATTCTGCATTGGCTCTCAAAGAGTCCATCTGCGGAAAAATAAAAATCAGGAGAAAGATAAACAAAAAAATAAAGATAACAGGAAAAGATAATGAAGCTTTATTATACAAATTCTTAGAAGAAATCCTGTATTTACTGGAAGCAGAAAATTTCATCCTTGGGAAAATCAAAAACATAGATATAAAGAAATCTGAATTAAATGCTGATATTATTGGAGATAAAACCTCGGATTATAATTTTACAAATCCCGTAAAAGCAATAACTTACAATGAAATGTTTGTCAAAAAGCAAAAAGATAAATGGGTCTCTCAGGTTGTTTTGGATGTTTGAGGTTTATTTAATTAAAGTTTAATAAATTTTTTGGCAGATAAACATAAGGTATTTAAATTAAGATTTCTTTAATTAACTATGAAATTTGATGGGAATCTGGCTTCTATTCATGCTTATTTATGTGCTGACGGTTATGTCATAAAAAACCCTGAAACTCAAAGGCACAAATACTATAGAATTGGATTTAGAAATACTAATTTGGCTTTATTAAAAGATTTCCAACACAAATTTGAAAAAGTGTTTAAAATAAAACCAAGGTTAATTGAAGGAGAAAGATGCGAATTAGGATCAAGAGAAATTTATGAAAAGATAACCAAAAAATTTGGGGACTTTCATTCAAAAGAATGGAAAATGCCCCAGTTAAATAAGGGGTTATCAAAAGTCTGGATAAGAGCTTTTTTTGATTGTGAAAGTTGGGTCTTTTGTAAAAGTCATCAAAATAGGCATATTGGTTTAGACACTGTAAATGAAAAAGGATTAAATCAAATAATTAAAGCATTAAATAATTTAGGAATAAAAACAATTAAGAAAATCAATGGGAAAAGAAGAATGTTTAGAATTTTTATTTATGGAAAAGAAAATTTGAAGAAATTTCAACAAAATATTAGCTTTTCTCATCCTGAAAAATTAGAGAAACTTAATATTACTCTTAAGAATTTCATTGATTATAATTGGCATGTAGATAAAAGCAATATAGTAGAAATAATAAAAGAAAAAGCAAGAATAAAAAAACCCCATTATATCAGAATAATCTCTAAAGAAAACATAAATCTTGAAGAAATTAAAAAATTGTTAAAAGATTTATATAATATAGAATGTTCAATCTACGAGAGGATAAATGGAATCGGCACATTGTATTATGAGTTAAATATAAATAAGAAAGATTATATTAAAAAACTGATAGAATTAAAAATCGTCCCGGATGTTTTAAAAAATGGAATACAAAAATAAATTAAAAAAAATTAGAAAATATGAATATGAGCTGCCAAAAGTTGGTGGGATGTTGGTTCCGGGTAAAATTTTTATTTCTGATAAGTTGATTATAGAAGATGATGCATTAAAACAGGTTGCTAATGTAGCTCATTTGCCTGGAATTTTAAAATACTCTATCGGATTAGCAGATATGCACGTCGGCTATGGCTTTTCAATAGGAGGAGTTGCTGCTTTTGATTTGGATAAAGGCATAATAAGCCCAGGAGGCGTTGGATATGACATTAACTGTTCTGTAAGACTGTTGAAAAGCAATTTGAAAAAAGAAGATATTGAAAAAAAGAAAAAAGAAATTGTTGAAGCACTTTACAGGAAAATTCCTTCTGGATTAGGAAGAGGAAGCAAGTTCAACATTTCAAGAAGCGAATTGAATAAATTGTTAGAAGGAGGAGCTCAGTATATTGTGGGAAGAGGACTTGGAGTTAAGGAAGATTATTTGCACATGGAAGAAGAAGGAAAAATGAAAGATGCCAGGGCAGATAGGGTAAGCGAGAGGGCAATAAAAAGGGGGATAGGGCAGGTTGGAACCTTGGGAGCAGGAAATCATTTCTTGGAAGTCCAGTATGTCGATGAAATTTTTGACGAGAAAATCGCAAAAGAACTTGGAATTAGCAAAAATCAAGTAATGATAATGGTTCATTGTGGGAGCAGAGGATTAGGGCACCAAGTTGCTTCAGATTATATACAAGCAATGGAAAAAGAATATGGCTTTAAAGGCTTGCCTGACAGAGAACTGATAAATGCTCCAATCAAAAGTAAACTCGGAAAAGACTATTATGCTGCAATGTCTGCTGCTGCAAATTTTGCTTTTGCAAACAAACAATTAATAACCCATTGGGTGAGAGAAGAATTTGAAAAAATGTTTAAGAATGTTGAAATAAAAGTTGTTTATGACGTTTGTCATAACATTGCAAAGTTTGAAGAACACTTTATTAACGGAAAAAAGAAAATTGTTTGCGTTCATAGAAAGGGAGCCACGAGAGCATTCGGAGCAGGAAGAAAGGAAATTCCAAAAACTTACAGGAAAATAGGACAGCCTGTTTTAATTCCAGGAAGCATGGGAACTTCTTCTTATCTTTTGATAGGAACAAAAAAGGCAGAAGAACTTACTTTTGGCTCTACAGTTCACGGAGCAGGAAGGGTTAGCAGCAGAAGTTCTGCCTTGAGAAACCTAAAAGGAGAAGAAATAAAGAAACAACTCAATAAAAAAGGAGTTGAAGTAAAGGCAGGAAGCTGGAAATCCCTTGCTGAAGAGGCTCCTGAGGCTTATAAGGATATTGATGAAGTTGTTGAGGTTGTTCATGAACTCGGAATAAGCAAAAAAGTAGCAAAAATGAAGCCTTTGGTTGTTGTTAAAGGATGATTAATCTTTAAATATATTTATTAATAGTTCTATTTCTAAACAAGAATGGAAAAAATAATTGTGTTCTCTTCAAGTGTATTTAAGAGAGACGCTAAAAAAGAACTTCAAGATATCTTTGAAGAAGGTCTTAAATTTGAGGATTTATTTGAGGGAAATTTTATTTGCATAAGGAAATCAAAGAAGGGATATCTTCTCGAAAGAGTTAAAGAAAAAGACCCAATTTTTGTGCATAATGCTATACCCCTAAATATTTACTTAGACTCCTTTAATAATTATAGTAATGTAGCAAATCTGATTTTGAAAAAGAACTTACTTGAAAAGGAAAAATCATTTAGAATAGAAACAATTACTTATGATTCTGAAATTAAAAGCAGGGATATAGAGGTAGGAATAGGTTCTTTACTTGAAAAAGCCGGATTAAAAGTAGACATGTTGACACCAGGGCAATTAATAGGCATTATCTCTAAAAAAAATGAAATCTACATAGGTTCATCAGATGTCAATAATTTGATTTACAGCTATTTAGACTTATCAAAAACACTTTCAAGGAAAATTTCTCAGGAAGGAAAACTTAATCGGGCACAATTCAAACTTGTTGAAGCAATTGAAAGATTTTACATTAGATTAAATAGAGGAGAATATGTATTAGATTTGGGGGCTTCTCCTGGGGGGTGGAGCCGAGTATTGTCCTCAAAAGGATGTAAAGTAATTGCTATAGATGGAGGAGAATTAAACCCTTGTTTAAAGCAGGATAAAAATATCTATCATATAAAAGAACGAATAACCGAAGAGAATATAAAGAGTATTAAAAAAACATTGGAAGAATTAATTGAAGATAAAGAATTAAGCATGATAACTAATGATATGAATATTTCTCCTAATGAATCTATTAGTATAATAAGAGAATTTTCAGACTATCTCTTAAAAGGAGGAAAAGTTATTATGACATTGAAAGGAATAACTAAAAACATTTTTGATTTAATTCAAAACTCCAAAATAGAGTTGGAAAAAAATTATAACATAATCAAAATAAAACACCTAGAACAAAATAGAAGAGAGGTAACTTTCTACCTAAACAAAAAATAATAATTTTAGAATAAAGATTTTGTAAAAATATATTGAAAATAAGCTTGGGGGTATTTTTTTCTTAGTTTACTCAGAAAAATTGTATCACATTTATTGATTTTTATTTCCATTGCAACATATTGATTATTATCATATTCATATTCTCTAATTAAATCTAAATCTTTAAAATACTCTTTGGAGTATTCCCCTTTTTTAAATTGAATAAGTAAGAATGGTCTATATTTTAGAGACTCATAAAAATATACAGATTTATCTTCTGCCCCAACATTAATCTTAGTATATTTTTTCTGTTTGGCAATATTTTCAAATTTTTCTACTAATTTCTTTCCAAAACCCCTATTTTGAAATTTAGATAAAACTGTCAATTCACTAATCAATAGATAATCTTCTCTGGGAAAACCACAAATTACTCCTATTAGTTCATTGTCTAAAAAGGCCCCAATAAAAAATTCAGGGTGTTCTTTAAATTTTTTAAATAAAAATTCTTTATTCCTTACTCTTTTTTTTCCAAGTTCTTCATCTAATATCTTAATGGCATTATTGAAATTTTTAGACTCAATTTTTTTAATTTCTAAATTGGATAATAACTTCATCCTTTCAAAATCTGAGAAAATTCTTTTCTCTTCATCACTAAGTTTTTCTTTTTCCAAGCCTCTCCAAGTTTTCTCCATAAACTCCAAATATTTAAAAGGAATTTTCAGGTCAATGAGTCTTTTACAATCACAAATAAAGATAGTTTCTTTATCTTTTCTCCACTTTACATGTTTATTTAAAGTTTGTATCATTCTAAATCTATTCCTGAATTCTTCTTCAATTCTCTTTTTAATTTTTGTAGATTTTTTAATCCAAGCATCTCTCCATTTTGTACACAGAAAGGTGTAGGAGACATTCCATCCTTGAAGTATCTGAAACTCTGTGCGATGCACTTATTGCATTTTGATAACATTTTACATCCATCACATCCTTTATTCATAAAACTCCTAAATTTATTGAAAGTTTTTCCATTCCAGATTTTATTTAAACTTTTTTCCTTGATGTTTTCAAATTTCATAAACTTTTGAGGAATGCAAATCCTACATAAAGGACAGGGAGAAACAATTCCATCTGAATGAATTTCACAAAAATTTAATGTTGCTGAACAGGAATAAGCAGATAATCCTGAACTATCCATTCTAGAGGGAGAATCAATAAGATTTACGTTTATTTTATTTTTAATTCCTTCATTTTTCAAACTTCCCCAGAAATTCATATTAAAATAATCATATTGTTTAGAGATAAAGTAATTAATCTCTCCTCTGCCAATAGGGATTAGGGGGGATATAAACCAGCTTATTGGATTAATCTTTTTTATTAATTTTTCAAATTCTTTGATTTTTTCTATGTTTTTGCTGTGTAATACTGTTGCTATAGTTATTGGAATTTTATTTTTCTTAAATAAAAAAATATTATCTAGTGTTATTTTAAATAGACTTGGATTGTATTTTTCATTTGAGTCTAGTCTTATAAATCCATGACTTTCTACATCAGGACCATCTAGGCTAATCTTAACTCCGATTAAATACTCTCTATGCTTAAGTATAAAATCCCCAATATCTTTTGAAAAAACTGCATTTGTTGTCAAGATAAAATGCAGTCCCTTTTTTGATAAATAAGATATGAACTCTTTAAAAAAAGGACTTTGTGTCGGTTCTCCTCCAGAAATATTGACAAAAAATATCTTTTCTTGAATTAACTCATCAATAACTTTTTTCCATTCGTCTAAGCTTAGTTCATTCTGAATTTCAGTAGAATATCCCCCAAAACAGTGTCTGCATCTTAGATTACACTTGGTTGTCAGATTTAAATAACAAGAATAAGGCGAAGCATAGACCTCACTATGAATATTCATATTTAATATCTACTAACAAAAGATTTAATATTGATTATGAGTGCAAGTCATTAATCTATTTGGTTTTAATACGTAAAGTTCTTCTTCAGTCTTATTAGATAACTCATAGTCTGAAGAAATCCTTTGTGCTAAACCTGCTGTCCCGGGAGTTATGTACTCGTTTTCCATAAAAAATCTACATTTCTTTACTATTTAATACTTTCTATCACCTCTTTTTGTCCCTCCTTTTGAGTAATAAAAAAATTTAAATAGTTCAAAATCCTCTAATTTCTATGGGAAAAAGCCTATTAAGCAAATTAGGAAGAGGAATAAAAAAGGGAGCATTAATAGCTGCTGCCTTGGCTTCTATTGGCTTTGCAGGGTGTAAACCTTTTGCTACAAATTTTCCTCCAAGTGCAAATTTAGAAGCTTCCCTTATTTCAGACAATAATTACACCATAACCCTCGATGGAACAGACCCTAACGGAAAGAGTGATATATTAGAATACATCTTAACAGAAAAATATGCAGATGGGAAAGAAGAAAAAATAAAAAGTTCAAGTCCAATAACAATGTCCAGAAATTACAACAAAGACGTGACACTAAATGGAGAATGCATTGACAGCCAAAATGCAATAGGAAATGCAGAACCTTTGCAAATTACAATTTCTCCTTCTCAGATTGATTATATTGATATCTCTGGAAAATTAGAAGACTGTGAGAATGATGGAACTGTTCCAGTGCAAGGAGAAATAAAATTACTTGATAATTTGGATAATCCTATAAAAATTACAGAAATAAGAAATGGAAGTCTAATAGATAACTATATTGCTAAGACAGATTTGGATGGATATTTTGACTTTACATTAGATAAACTAGTAACTTCTTTAAGTCAGGTTAAAATTAAAGCAAGAAGCACAAATCCCTCTAATAGTTATGTAAGAACAATAACTGTAGATGTAAATTCTAATTCTAATGTAGAACCTGATGTGATAGTTAATCCAATTAGAGTTGTTCCTTATCCTGATTTTGATAATGATGAGGCAGCAGATAATATAGATACTTTCAAAACTTTTATGGAACAGATAAATAGTTCTTATAATGGAGTTAGAGGATTTGATCTAAATGAAATAATAACAAATAATGGTGGAATTGAAATATTAAGAGGGGATCCTCTTAATAGGGGTTTTAATTTCACTCCTGAAAATCAAGATTTTATAGAAGGTAAGATAAATGATGTAAATGACATTGGTGTTTATGTAGAAAAAAGAGATTTAAATGAAGCAAATCCTGGTTGGATAGATGTGCAAGTAGACACGAATGATCCGAATGAAAATCCGGCAGATAAAAAATATGATATAGTTGGGGGGAAAATAGTACCTTATCCTGGTTGGATTGTTGTAGCTCCAAAAGATACAGCAGGAGGGGAAACATTCTTATTTGGAGGCTTAGATGGAATATTAATAAAAAGAGCAAGAATTGACTTGGGTGGTGTTAATAATAGTATCCCCCCAATTAATTTGGGTGGTGTTAATGATGGTGTACCCACTCATGAATTTGGGCATGTTTTTATTGCTTCTAATCCTTTAACTGATGGACATAGTACAATACTTGATAATAGATATACAATTATGACTGCAACAAATCTTAAATCTCCTCCTCCAGGAGTTGCAGATGAGAAAGCAGCAAAGATAATTTATGAAGATACTTATCAATATGGAGAGGATTTAAATAATATCTTAGGGGATGTAGAATAGAAAAATATATAAACTTTATAGTAGTTACAAAATTATGGAAAACTTATCTAAGGCTTGTGAAAGAGAAGAAGAGCTTAAAGTGAAAATAGGAAATCCTAGAACTTTTGCAGAACAATTTTTAGAAGAACCTATACCTGAAGAGCAGATTAGAGGAAATTCAAAAACAATGTATTTCTCAAGAAGCATACCGATACCAATGCCAACCTATTGCTATTGGAGAAAACTTCCTGTAATGGATGATGCTGATTGGTTGGAATAATTAGAATTTTAAAATGAAAAATTTGTTAATTTTTAGTTTTAGTGAGGATCCTCATGTAATATCTGTCTGTTCTCATTTAGATGAGATTGAAGCAAGATATTTCCTAATAAATACTAACGAGATTCATGAAAAATATACTTTTCAATTAAATCCCAACAATTCTGAATATACAATTAAAGATAAAAGCAATAAAAGAGAAATTTATTTAGATGATTCTTGGAATATATGGAACCGTAGAATTTTGGATTTAGATTTATCAAAACAAATTCCAAGAGGGTTAGCTAAAGTAATTAACGATGAAACAAAAAGAATGATAGAGGGGGTGATGTTTTCTCATAAAGGAAAAGTGATTAATGATCCAAGAAATAATTATAAAGCCAGAAATAAAATAGACCAAATCAATTTTGCTGCTCAGATTGCGGGGGTAATAGTACCAGAGACAATAATTTCTAATAATCCAAACCAAATTAGAGATTTTTATAAAAAAAATAAGGGAAAAATCTGTTTTAAGTTACAAAAAGGGGCAATAGTTGATATAGAAGACAAAAAATTTACTGTCCTTACTAATCTTGTTGAAGAAGAACATTTAAGAGATAGAGAACTTTTAAGCCAATGTCCCCATCTTTTTCAGGAATATATTGACAAAAATTATGAAGTCAGGGTAACTTGTATAGGGAATGAAGTTATAGGGACAGCAATTCATTCGCAAGATTCAGAAATTTCAAAGGTAGATTATAGAAGATATGATTTTAATGTTCCATATAAAAACATTAATGTCCCAGATAATATAAAAAAATTCTGTAATTCTATGCTAAAACACTATGGACTTTATTTTGGAGCCTTTGATTTTATAGTGAATAGTGAAGAAGAATACATTTTCTTAGAACTTAATCCGAATGGACAGTGGTTGTGGCTGGAGCAGTTGGGGGGTTCTAAAATAAGTAAAGCTTTAGCAAAATATTTAGTTTCATAAAAAAATGGAGGGCGTAACCTTATTGATTCTATATTCTAAATCATAGTTTTTTATATTTGAAAGGAAAATTCCCTCCTTATTATCCTTTTTACTTTTTATTTTTTTAACCCCAAAATTATAAAATTTTCCTTTATTTGCTGTGAAATTGATTACAATTAAATCCTCATTTAACCATCTTTTTAAATAATAACCTGTGGGAATTATTTTTTTATCCTTAAAAAATAATTTGTCTTTACTTGCATGAATATTTCCTGCGATAAAAATATTTATTCCTTTATCATCAAAAAGTTTTCTTATTTCTTTATACATGAAATAATCTTTTTCTGAATTATCATCCGGTTCTATACAAAAAATCTTTAATTTTCCATTTGTTTTAGATATCTTACTTAAAAGTTCTATTAAATCTAAATTTTCTTTACTATTCCTGCCATCTTTTATTTTTTGTCTAAAAAAAGGGATTTTATATAAGTCTTCTTTATTATGAAATTTTAGATAGTTATCTATATATTTTTGATTTTTTTTGGGGATTTCTAAAAAAATTCTGCTTGTATTTGATTGTAATTCTCTTATAACTTTAGAAATTAGTAGGGGTATTTCTTTTGTTCCATGTATCTCTCCAAAGGTAATTAGTTTTTTATTCAATAAAATCTCAATAAGTTCCCAAAAGGGTAATTTTTCATTCATAATCTTATCAATATCTGAAACCTTTTAATATTTATGTTTAAATAGGGTAATCTTTATAAAACTCATTTGATTAAAATAGATATGAAAAAAGGGGTAGTTGTTTTCAGTGTGTTTACATTATTTCTATTAATATTATTATCTTCTGAAATTTTTGCTGCTATACCTGAATTAGGAAAGTGTGCAATAGTTCCAAGAGCAGATTGTACTCCTCCTGGCTACATATTAATTGGTTTGTCTGCTGCAAATAATGCTCATGCACAAGCCTTTCCAAACAATGATTATCCTTATGTTTTATGCTGTAATTTCGGAGATGGAAATAAGAATTGTAGTTTAGAAAAATCAAATAAGGTCCTTGGACTTTCATCATTAACAAATGCTCATGTTGAATCCCCAACACAAAATAATTATCAAATAGTAAAAGTTTGTTATGAAGACTTAAATTGTAAAAGTAGTACAACTGGTTGTAATTATGCTAATAATGAAATTGAAGTAGTCAATCTTTCTTCTGATACAAATGCTCATGTCGGAACAGGTGTGGGATTTCAGACAGCAGTATGTTGTAAATCCTCTTTATATCTATCAGCATGTTCTCTGAAGTCAGCAACATGGAGTTTGTCAGAGGCAATTGAAAATCAATCAGTCAGATTAGATGTTACTGGAAGTGGGTTAGAATGTGATAATCAGGCAGTCTCATTTGAAGTTTTAGGTGGAAGCAGTCCTGTTAATACAAATCCTATTTCTGTAGGATTTAATGGAGACAAGGCAACAGGGATTTGGTATGCAGAATATCAAAAAGGATGCGGACTTTTAGGATTGAGTGATTGCAGTTATTATTTCAATGTTTCAATAGTCAGAAGCATACCTGCTAAGAATATTTTGAGTTCTAATCCAAAATTAACTGTCAGGAAAGTAAATCTTGCAGATGAATGTGCATCTGTTACAGTATGCGGTGATTATGCTGATCAAGGAAGATGCGAGAGTGATGCGAGTTTATGTAATGTTGCAAAAGACAGCAGCATGGAAGGAGTAAATTGCGCTGATGCAGGAATATCTTGTGCATGCTCATGGAACACAGCACAAAGCAAATGTGAATTCACCTATACAGAAATTAAATCAGGATTGTGCGGAAATGGTTATACATTGTGCCATTCTCCATCAGGAATAAATTATTGTTATGCAGGAAGCAGTTGCCCTTCTGGACAATTCCCCCCTTCTAATCTTGACGGAATATGCACTGCTGATGACAGCTGCGCTTCAACTGATTGTAGTGACGGAGATCAGGCAAGTTGTGTTTCAGGAGCAACATGCCAAGGTGGAAAATGTTATTCTGATAGTCCTGTAGAAACTCCTTCCTGTGGCTATGGATTCACATTATGTCATGAACCAATAGCAGGAATGGATTATTGCTACCCGGGAGCAAGTTGTCTGGAAGGAAATGAACCTTTGTCCAATAATGATGGTAAGTGTGATGTTGGAGAGGGATGTTTATCATCAGACTGTAATGACGGAGATCAGGACAGTTGTTCAAGTGAAACATATTGTTCATTAGGAAAATGTTCCTCTGTGCAAACTCCGATAGCATTGGGAGTTTTAGGAGGATGCAAGATAACCCAAACAATAGAAAAAGGCTGTGATGTAGAACCAACAGGTTATAAGATTATAAAATGGACTGGAGAGTGGACAGGAGAAATAGACCCTTCTAATCCAGCATATCAAAAATGCATAGCAGGAGGAAGCAGCACTGTTCCCTGCCCAGCAGAAGTTCAACTTCCCTTCTTTGATTATTATGAAATCATAGTTGCGGTAGTAGTTATTGCACTGATTTATGTCTCATTATTTTTCAAGAAAAAATTCAGAAAAAGAAAGAAATAATTCTCAAAAAACATTTATAAAATTAGAATTCTATTTTATAATATGAAAAAAGGGATGAATGTTGTATTTTTTGTGCTGATAATTTTTCTTGTCAGTATGGCTTCTGCGAGTTTTACAAAAGGAGATTATTTGATAGAAAAAAGTTATGCTCCTGAAAGTGCAATAAAAGGATGGGTAAACATAAGCTTAACTAATGAACCTGCAAATTCTGTTCTGAAAAGCTCATTTGGAGAAAGCATAAGCTTAATTGATTTGTTAGAGAAAAATTCAAACCTTGTTTTTGATTATGTTTGTAATCCGCTTTTATGTGATTCTAATTATCTTGCAAATAACGAACAAACATTAAAAATTCTGAATTTAAATGAGAGTGAAACTGTTCTAATAGGACTTAATATTTCAAGGAAAAATATATTGACTGATGTCTCTGGTTTTTCTCTTAATTTTACAAGCAATAATCCTGAAACAGAAAAACTTCCTCTTTCGATAGATATTTTAAATGACGGACAGGAAGAATGGGTGGCATATGTTGCTTCTCCAAATTTTGGAACAGAGAACTTTGGATGTTTTATAGGAACTCCTGGCATGCAAAAAGCAGAAATAACACAAACTCCTTACTGTGAAAGAATAACTCTAAAGAAGACTCCTGAAGTTGAGATGGGAGCATATGTGGAAGAGGTGCCCGGAAGCGGTGCTGTTGATTTTGATATCAGCATTCAGGACGTTGATACAGGACAATCAAGAAGTTGTACGACAGGAATATCCGGAAGCGGAAGAATAAGCTGCATTCCTCCTGATTTTTCAGTAAACAAAGATGGAGATTATTTTGTATGTGTTGGAACTTTAAGTTCAATGGATGACAGAAAATATAAAATTGCTTATGAACAAACTTCTCCGTGCGGCTTTTCAGGAACATATGACAACAAGTACGATTATGATTTTGAAATTTTTGCAAAACC
Organism: Candidatus Woesearchaeota archaeon; assembly: GCA_964509675.1. Classification (GTDB taxonomy): domain Archaea; phylum Nanobdellota; class Nanobdellia; order Pacearchaeales; family GW2011-AR1; genus RBG-13-33-26. The sequence goes on along the minus strand of CAZDXC010000001.1, from coordinate 68,768 downwards.
TAAAAAATATGCCCCCAATGTAAATTTTACTTTAGATAATAACGGGCTGGTTGAAGCAAGAAGTCCTGTAACCAATATAGAACAATATATTGAAAATTATATTTCTTCTGTTTATAATAATGACTGTTCAAAAGACTGCATTATACCAATAAAAATTTTCTCTGGAGTAAATCAGCAACTGAATGTTTCTGATTTGTCTTTGTCATATGTTGCAGGAATATCAACTACAACAAACAAATTATATAATATAGAAGAAAGTCCTGCAACCATAACAACTTCCAAATTTCAAAAGTTGTATTTAAACGATGCAGGCTTTAAGGCTCCTGCAGAATCTGGAAATCATACTTTATCTGTTAGTTTAAATAATGATGAAATATTTTCAGAAAAGATTTTTGTTGGAGAAGTCGCTTTGATAAAATCTCTGACTCCCACAAAAACTGCAATAAAATATCCGACAAAATTCCGTGTTGTTTTGAATGACAGCCAAAATATAACAAAATACACATGGAATTTCGGAGACGGAAGTTCTCAAAACACAAGCATAAATTCAGTCATTCATACTTATAATACTGTTGGAAATTACAAATTCACAATAACTCTTCTTGATTCCAAGGGAACAAGCTCTTCAAAAGAATTCAGCATTAATGTAGGGCCCGCATCCACCATTGTTCCTGATTTAATAGATGAGGCAGAAACAAACCTGGCATATGTCAAAAACCAAGTTTCTAATTTTTCAGGATTTGAAAAAAAGGCATTAAATTACTCATTAAAACTTGAAGAAACTGAAAAGAAGATTGCAACTTTAAAAAATTCTATTTCTGGAGCAAGTTCTGAAGCCCAATATGAAGCAGTTCTTGGAGAGTTGCTGGAAATAAATGTTCCAAAAGCAATTGCAAAAACTGCTTACAGTGAAGGAATTTCTTTCTATCCTCAGGTAAATAATATTGATATGAACATAATAAAAGAAATAGGGGGAGGGAGTTACGAGAAAAATAAAGAGAACAGGTACAAGGAAGCAGTTCTTGCATGGGAAGAAGCAAATACAAATACAATAATGGTGTATAACGAGATATCTTCTATTTATGAGGACTATGAACAACCATTCATGAAAACTTTTGACATCTCTGTAACAAATAACGGAGGAACTGCATATTTAATAATAAAAAATATGAAGAATCTTTTGTTCAAGGAAGATTATTCAAAAAAAGAAAAAAACGGGTATGTTTACATAACACTAAATTCAGGAAAAAATAATGTTGTTTTCTCCACAACAGAGAATGTTGATTTTGTGAATCTTCCTGCTTTTGTTTCTCCTCCAATCAGTGAATTGACACTGGCAGAATGGACACCTTTCACACCAGAAGGTTCATTGAAAAAATGGATTCTTTTTTCTCTGATTGCAATAGGTATTATTCTGGTTGCATTAGCTGCATGGATATTTCTGCAGTTCTGGTACAAAAGAAAATATGAAAATTATCTTTTCAAAAACAGGAATAATTTGTATAATTTAATTAATTATATCGGAAATGAAAAACAGAGAGGAACAAATGAAAAAGACATGATTGAAAAACTGAAAAAGGCAGGCTGGAACTCTGAACAGATAAGATATGCAGTAAGAAAATATGAAGGAAAAAGAACAGGCATGCCTGAAATTCCTGTAGAAAAAATTCTAAAAAGAAAAGAAAAATAAAACATGCAGATTCATTCGATAAATTTATGATTATATCACTTTTATTACTGAAATATTTATAAACCAAAAAGACGAATTGATAGTATGGAAATAAAAATCTTTAAGAATTTTTTCAAGAGGATTTTTTCTAATTTATTTAAAAACAAAAAAGAGATTAGATTGGGATTTTATGGGCCGCCAAATGCGGGAAAAACCAGTTTGGCAAACAGAATCTGCAAGGATTTTACAGGACAGGAAATAGGAACTGTAAGCAAAATTCCTCATGAAACAAGAAAAGTGCAGTTTAAGGAAAAGGTTGAAATATCCTACAAAGGAAAAAAAATGATTTTCAAGATGGTAGATACCCCTGGTATTGCCACAAAAATAGACTATGAAAATTTTCTGAAATACAAAATGCCAAAAAAAATGGCAAAAGAAAGAGCAAAAGAAGCAACACAGGGAGTTATTGAAAGTATTAAATGGCTTGATGATATGAATATGGTTGTTGTTGTGCTTGATGCAACTGAAAATCCTTATAATCAGGTTAATATAACAATAATAGGAAATTTGGTTGCGAGAAAAATTCCTGTTTTGATTGTTGCAAATAAAACTGATTTAAAAAAAGCAGATATGAAAAAGATTGAGGCTGCTTTTCCTGAATATGATGTCGTTGGTATAAGTGCAAAATTTGGGGATAATCTGGAAGAGTTTTATGAATCAGTATTTAGATTATCAAAAAAGATTTAGTAAAAGCCATTACGCATAGGCATTGCGAAACACAACAACACACTACGCATAGGCATTGCGAAACACAACAACACACTACGCATAGGCATTGCGAAGCAAAACAAAACTTCGCGAAACACTGAAAAAGTAAAAATTAAAAAGCATATTTTGTTTAGTATAAGATGAGCAAAAAAAGAGGAGTTGGAAAACATCTTGGAAAGATAAAAGGATTTTCTATTCAGTTCCTTCCTTTTTCAGAAATCAGAAATTTAAATAGTGATGAAAGAATAAAAAAAATTCTCGGAATAATTCTTGATAATAATATCCTTATTCTGCAGGGAAGATTATCTGCAACCGAAGAAGCGAGACTCATAGGAGACACAATGGCAATGATAGGACACATAAAATCATTCAAAGGAATTGAACTTGCTGTAATTTCAGGAAATGGAAAAGAAGGGTTTTTTGGAAAAATGGGGAAAGGAATTGCCAACATTCTCGCAGGAGGAGATTTCAGTGCCATAACAATTATAGGTCCAGCAAGCATTGTCAAGGAAATAAAAAGAAATCCAAAGAAAATTGAATTGTTGCTTAATAAGTAGTTATAAAATATAGGGCATAAGGATAATCTATGAAAATTTCTTCAATTGGTCTTGAAGTAGAATGTTATTTAACAAAAGAAGAGACTTTATCACTCAGAAACTCTCGAATTGAAGGGATGTTAAAATTTATAGAAGTCGATGATAACAAATGTCGAAGAAAAATTCCCACTACATTGATTTTGGAAGAAGCTCAGAGAGAATTTTTAGAAGTCAGGATAATTCCTTCACATACTTATTTTGGAGATGCAGAGAAAATAGATTTCCGAATAAATGAAGAATTTTATAATCATCTGCTTAATTCAGGAAGTTTTGGAGATAGATTTTTGGGTTCAGGAAAACTACTGGTATATGTGACTCAAAACATAAAAATTTATAATCATATCTTTTCTTCTTAAATTATGCTAATGTTATTCTCTGATTTGGAATTAAATATAAAAATAAGAAACAACAGTTAAATTAGAAAATGCCACATCAATGCGTACACTGCGGAAAATTGTATCCTGCAGGAAGCAAGGAATTGCTTGAAGGGTGCAGTAATTGCGGAAGTCATTTTTTCTTTTATATCAGGGATGAACAATTGCCTAAAATAGCAGAGAGCATTGAAATTCCTGCAGAAGACAAACGCCAGGTTGAAAAGGATATAAGAGAAATGGCAGGAATTATTGAAGAGGATGTTCCTGTAATTTTAGATATAGAATCTGTCAGAGTAACTGGAAGCGGAAAATTTGAAATTGATTTGATAAATGTTTTTAACAAAAAAAGGCCGCTGATATACAAGGTAGAAGAAGGCAAATATATAATTGACCTGGCTTCTACTTTAAATCAGAATGTAAAAGATTTGAAAGAGATAAAAAATCCAGATGAACAAAATTAATCTTCTTTATAATAAGGACACTGCTCACTCGCAAGAGGATCATATCCTTTCATTATGCAACATATTCCAAATTCTCCATTAAAATCAGGCTCCTCGCCAAAATCCGACATTGGTTTTCCACAAATATATTCCCCAAGAGAATTTTTATGTCTTATTGAACAATCAAGAATCCTCTCTATTTTTCCTTCTCTTTTTAATTTAAACGGATACAATTTTTTCCTTTCTTCTACTGATAATTGATTATAATTTTTCCAAAAATTCTCAGAGTTTGTTAAACTTAATCTCGCCTGTGTTTTATTCTCTGCTTCTGTCAAAAAATAAGATGCCTCTATTCCCTGTAATGTTCCTGCCAAGGATTTGTGAAAATGAAATTTCCAAATTGGTACTTTGAATATAGGAAGCTCTATTTCTCCCTGCATTTCATCATTTAAGTAATTAGGTTTATAAGTATTATTGTGTTTTAATAATTATGAAACAAAAAGTTAACCAAATTTTAAAAGAGGTTATAAAAAAAATAAATCCTACAAAAGAAGAATTAGGTTCTATTGGAAAATTTCTGAAATATTTTGTAAATGAATTGGGGAAAAAATTAGAAAAAGAAAGGATAGATGCACAGGTTTTTGTCGGGGGGAGCTTTGCAAAAAAAACAATGATAAGAAAAGGGAGATATGATGTGGATATTTTTGTCAGATTTGATGAAAAAAATAGAAAACAGAATATTTCAAAACTTACTGAAACTGCCTTAAGAAGTTTTAAGTCAGGAAACTTAATTTTGATTCATGGCTCAAGAGATTATTTTAAGATAGACATAAATCCAGTTTTTTTTGTTGAAATAATTCCTGTGCTGAAAGTAAAAAAACCAAAGGATGCGGAAAACATAACTGATTTGTCTTATTTTCATGTTAATTATATCAAAAAAAAGTTAAAAACAGAAAAAATGATTGAAGAAGTAAGATTAGCAAAAGCTTTTTGCCATGCAAATAAATGCTATGGTGCTGAAAGCTACATAAATGGATTTTCAGGATATGCTATAGAACTTTTAATTTACCATTACAAAAATTTTCTGAATTTTGTAAAAGTCATGACAAAAATAAAGGAGAAGGAGATAATAGACATTGGAAAGCTATACAAAAATAAATATGAAATTGCAATGAACATGAACAGTGCAAAGATGAATTCCCCAATCGTGTTGATTGACCCAACTTACAAGGAGAGGAATGCCCTTGCAGCTTTAAGCACTGAAACTTTCAGAGAATTTCAGAAAGCATGCAGAAAATTTCTAAAAACTCCTTCTCTGAATAGTTTTGAGACAAAAGAAATTGATTTGGAAAAGATAAAGAAAAATGCAATAAAAAATAAATCTGAATTTATTTTGATTGAAGCAGAAACAGACAAGCAGGAAGGAGATGTTGCGGGAAGCAAGCTTGCTAAGTTTTATAAACATTTAAGTAACGAAATAGAAAAATTCTACAAGATAAATAACAAGGGATTTGACTACAACGAAAAAAGAGAAGCAAAATTTTTCTTTGTTGTGAAGAAAAAAAGAGAAATAATTCAGCAGGGACCCTATTTAAAGGATAGAGAAAATGCGAAAATTTTCAGGCAACATCACAAGGATACTTTTGTTAGAAAAGGAAGAATATATTCAAGAAAAAAGATAGATAAGAATATAAGAGAATTCATTAATGACTGGAGTTTAAAAAATGAAAAAAGAATAAAAGATATGAATATAAAAAATCTTAAAATTATTGAATTTTGATTATTTCTTTTTTTCTCCGATTGCTTTTTCAAACAAAGATGTAAGAGCTTCTACAAAAAAATCTGAATTAAGCCATATTGCAATATCTTCTGTTTCATTTCCAATTCCCTTGGAAATATAAAATAAAACTTCTTTTCTGTCTACTATAAAAAATTTGGCATCAATCCCAATTCTTTTTATTTTTAAAGCTAATTTATTCTCTATTTCTTTTATTAATTTAACATTTCCCGAAAGAGCGATTTTTATTTTTACATTTGCTTTTTTCAGAATTTCAATTGTCTGGGAGAAAAGCTTTGTTTTTGATTTTATTTCTTCTGCATTTGTGCAGATTATTACTTCCTTTGATGCATTTTTTATTATTTCTTTTAAAAAACTTGAAATGTTTGATTTTCCTCTCAAAGATGCAGAAATATCTTCTCTTTTAACAGGATTTATTCCTTCCCTGTATAATTCATTTAATTTCATGAATTCTTCTGTTTCTTTTATTTTTGTCAAGTCTTTTATCTTTTCCTCTGCATTTTTCTTTATGTCTGTTTTTATTCTCTCAAGAATTATCTGGGGTTTAACGCCGAGATATTTTACAGGCTTGCCCATTCTTATTATTGCAAAACCTTTTTTCTCAAGACTTTCAAGAACATCATATGCTCTGCTTCTCGGAACACGGGAAATAGCAGCAACTTCTCCCACAGAAGCAACGCCCTTGCTAAGCAAAGCCAGCCAGACTTTTGTTTCATAAAGATTCAAATCAAAATGATCTTTAATCCTGTTAATTAGTTCTTGAGATAGAATCATTTTATCAAATTTCAAATTTAAATGAAGCCTGTTCAACAATTTTCATATCTGAAGGACTGAAATATTCAGGATGCTGTTCATGGATTTCTGATAATCTATATACTGCTGTTTCAAGATTATCTGACTGATAAGGCATGAAATCTCCTACAAAGCAATCTCTAATAATTTCCATACATTTTCTTATTTCACTTTCTAAGTTTTCCATAAAAATTTCTAAGAATAATTATTTATAAATCTTATGGTTTGTTACTTTTGCTAAGTAGATACAATTTTCTCTTAGAGAATAAGATAACTCAAAATCATTCCCACAAAAATTCCTGCTGAGATAAAAGGCATTGCAGGATAGAATTTCTTTTTTTCTGAGAAAAGAAATAACAAAGTCAATCCGAGAGTTGCTCCTGCTATTGTGAAAATTGCAGAAACAAAACCAAGTGTCTTCAGCATAACTCCTGCCGTGATTATAGGGAATATAACATCTCCTCCTCCTAAAATTGCTATGCTTACTCTTATTTTCTTTTTCTTCAATTTCGACTTCTTCATTTTCTTCAGTTGTTTCCTGACTTTTCCTGAAATATAAGGAATGAAAAATCCAGAAAATACCCGCAGTTTGTTTATTTGATATTTCGCCATTTTTTGCATAACACCCGAATGCCAAACAGCCCAAATATCATATGCAGAGATTATCAACAAAAGAGCAATTATAGACCATAAATTCAATATAGGAACAAAAATAGTTGCAATCCCCGGATATATCAAAAGTTCTGTGAAATTATGAACAAAGAAATTTCTCCTGAAAATTTTTATGAAACTCAGAAACAGAGCCAAGGCTAATGCCGGAATCGTGAAATAAAGAGAATTAGAAAGAAATTCTTTCGGAAAAATTGCATTGAAGGTTATAAACAAAGCTATCGCAACAACAACAAAGAACCATATTCTTAAAATTATGTCTATTTTAAATTTCGTCAGAAGGAATAAAATAAAAATAGCAATTACAAATGCAAATATTATTGAGCCAAGATAAGTTGTAAAGTCAGACTGTTGTTTAATTTCAGGAGGTTCTATCCATGATAAACTTGGGTTCACTATTGTCTCAACTGTTCCGTTTGCCCGTGTAACTTTTATATGGAATGGGTCTGAGTCAATTACATACAATCCAATAAATTGGGTTGCAACAAACATAAACAGCAAAATTATAGTTATCTTAGGATTATGTTTCATTTTGTTACCTCTTTTATAACTAATAAAAACTTGTTTTTAAATGTTAAGAAGAAGAAATTTACCTCAATCTTAAAGTCTCCAATATTCTTGGAACATTTGTTTCAACTCTGTTAAGTTTATAGAGAGCAGAAGCCAAATCCAGAGATTTTGAAACTTCTCCATGTTCTATGATTATTCTTTTGGGTTTTGGACGCATATTATTAAAGAAAGAAAGCAGTTCATTTCTTCCTGCATGAGCGCTGAATCCTGTAATTGTATCAACTTCTAAATTAATTTTTGCTATTTCCTCTCTCCCGTCTACAATCATTTTTGTTTCTTTAAGTCCTTCTTGTACCTGTCTTCCCAAACTTCCTGCCCCCTGATAACAGACAAAAATTATAGAATTATTTGGATTTCCTGCAAATTCCCTGAAATATTCCACACTTGCCCCTCCAACCAACATACCTGATGTTGCAAGAACAATGCATGGACTTCCTTCAATAACTTTTTTTCTTTCCTGACTTGAACCCACACGTGAAAATAAATCAGATACAAAAGGATTCTTGTCCTGAAAAATGTCTGCCCTTACCTTGCTTCCCAAAAAGTCGGGATAAGCAGTATGAATTGCATTAATATCCCAAATCATTCCGTCTATATATATAGGAACTTTCGGCAACTTTCCTGAATTCATTGCATCTTCTAAAACAAGCATCGTTTCCTGTGCTCTTCCCAGTCCCAATTCCGGAATCAGCACTTTTCCATTTCTTTCAATTGTCTTGTTTACTAAATTAATCAATTTTTCTTCTGTGTCTCTCCTTGGAGGAAATGTATCACTCTTAGAACCATAAGTTGATTCTGTAATCACTGATTCCACTCTTGGGAAAACTGCTACTGCAGGGTCAAGAAGCCTTGAGCGTGCATATTTGAAATCACCCATATAAACCAAATTATGCAAACCATTTCCTATATTGAGATGAACTATTGCCCCCCCCAATACATGTCCTGAATTGTAAAATGTAAGCCTTATATCAGGAGTAATGTCAGTAACTTCATTGTAATTCAGACAAATGCTGTGCTTGACCATTTCTTTGATATCTGTAGAATCAAAGAGGGGCTTTGTAGCCTGTTTGTATGCAACTCCTATAAAATCCAAAGCAAGCAAGGCTGCAATATCTCTTGTAGGGGGAGTCATGTATACGGGGCCCTTATATCCCATTTTGTACAAATAAGGAAGCAAACCAACATGGTCCAGATGAGCATGGGAAATTATTACTGCATCCAACTGGTTTAAATCAAATTCAGGAATATCCATATATGGAAATTTATCTGTTCCTTGTGAGGCAACATCTATCCCGCAATCCAAAAGAATCTTTGAATTTGGAGTCTGCAGTAAAAGGCTGGTTCTCCCAACCTGCCTTGCTCCTCCCAAAAAAGTCAATCTAACCCATTCATCAACTTTTTCAGGGTTCCATTCCTTGTAAATCTTTTTTCCTATTGAATTAAGAAATTTTCTTCTATAATTGTTATTGGCATAGAGAACTTCTCTTATGCTATCTGTTATTTTGCTTTTTATTGCCGGTGAACGCTGAACTTGCGGTGTCCATAAAGTTGTCTTTCTTATCTCATCAAGAATACTTCCCTGTTTTCCTATAACCATTCCTGGTTTTTTTGCTTCTATTATTACAATGCTTCTCTGAGTATCAAAAATTATTTCTGTAATTTCTGCTTCCTTTGGCACGATTTTTCTTATTTCCTTTTCGGTATTTTCCTTATCCATAAGAATTTTTTCATCTGCTCTTAATTCAACCCTCTTTTTAATCTGATCCACAATTTCTTTTATTTTTGCTTCTCCTTCTCTGAAAAATCTGGCATTATCTGTATAAAGAACAATATTCGCTCCTTCAAAACTTGCATCAGTTATATTTTCATGTAACTGGTCTGTTATTTGTTTTAGAATATCCATTTTAGAAAACCATGCAAACTATTTTTTTAATTCCCCCCAACAAAATCTATACACCATTTAAAAACAAAAAATTTAATCTTCTTTGAAACTTGGCTGAATTTCCTGCGACACCACTCTTTTTATTCCATCTTTTGTGATAGAGTATACATCAATTCCAAAACCGCTTCCTGTGTCTCTCTGAGTTGAAGATTTTATTGTTTCTATAGCCAATTTTATTCCCTCTTCAATACTCATATCTTTTCTATATTGTCTTTCCAAGAGCCCCAAAACAAAAGGCATTCCGCTTCCAAAATTCGCATCATAATCTTTTATACGTTTTAAACCTCCTGAAGGGTCTATTGTATACAATTCTGTTGAACCATCTTCATTAAAACCTCCTACAATACTTCCAACAATAAATTGCAGCATTGCCGGCTGTCTTATTGATTGATAAATTATACTTGCTAAAAGATTTGCTCCCTGTTTGACACTCGGACGGGATCTTGAACGCAATTCCTTTAATTTTAATTCTGCTGCAGTATACTTGATTGCTCTCTGAATATCAGAAACCATCCCTGTAGAAGCTATGGCAAGATAATTGTTCACAAGAATTATTTTTTCAGAACCCTTATCCATAATTATATTGCCTGCTGTGCTCTGCCTGTCAGAAGCCATTACAACACCATCTTTGCATATAATTCCAACTATTGTTGTTCCTGATTTCAAAATTTGATTGCTTATATCCGCGTCCATTTTAATATTATAGAATAATTTCTAGATGATTTTTAGGAGTAATTCAGGTTTATAAATTTTATGGATGATGAGATTGTCAAATCTTCGGGAGATAAAATTCCTGTCAAGTGAAGGGAGTTGAGTTTTATTTTCCTGATTTAATCCTATTATCCTGTTTGCATAACATTTGACAATTTTCCGCTGTTGTCTTTCCGCCATCGTGCCAAGGTTTTATATGGTCTGCTTCCATATCTTCTATTTCAAAGAACTTTTTACATTTTGGACAAATTCCTTTTTGTCTTTCGTATGCTTCTCTTTTTTGTTTATCTGTAAAAGCACGAATGTTAAGGTGTTTTTCATTCCGAGTTAAAACATATTGATAAATGCCTGATTTTTTAGTAACATCCTCATCTTGCATTAGTTTTGTTATTTCTTTTTCAAGTTTCTTTGAATCAAGTTCCTTATCCTTAAATTCATTATAGAGAATTCCAAAAGGAACGCCCTTCATCTCTTTACGATATTTGGTAAAGGTTGCTTTTACCCAATTTATAACACTTTGGAAATATAACCATAACTCGTTTGCGTTGGGCTTGTGTTGATGTTTTGCCATATATTCCTCAATCTTTCCCTTGCTAATCCAATCTATCGCAGTTTCCAAATAATCTTGGCGAATCGCCACGCCTTTCATATAGTCGCTTGCGAGATTATGAGCAGGACAATTCGTCTTGCTGAAATATCTTTTTGCGTCAGAGAGCCAAGTTCCTGTATAGATTGCGTTTCTTAATTCTTGGTCAAATAATTTTTCCCCTGCTATATTTATAATTTTGAACCAATCTAATTTTTCCTTGTCAGTTCCCTCACAGAAATAAATCATTAATTCATATTTGAGGATTTGCTCTTTCTCATCCTTTTCAAGATTGTGAAAGTATTGATGATTTAACGAGAAATTCCCAGCAATATACTCACAAAAACTTATAGTTCTTTGCTGTCCATCCATTACCTCAAAAGTTCCGTCTTTGCTCTTAACCCAATACATCACATTAAGCGGAAAGCCCTTTCTTATTGTTTCAATTACAGCGTCCCTTTGTTTATCCTTATAGACAAATTCTCTTTGATATTTTGGGCGGATATTCAGTTTCCCATCATATCCGATAACTCCTTCTTCGTCATCATTTGAATATCTTTCTACTACTTCTTTAATGGGTATCCTTTTCAGTTCTATTTTCATAATTTAATATCAGAACTCCGTTATTTAAATTTTCTTATTCTTAATAATTATCCTATTATATATTTTCTTTCCGTCAATTAGAGTATAGCATTCAAATCCAATCCACCTCGCACTATTAGCAATTCCTAAAATTTCAAATTGCTCTGGATTATATTTATCTAAAAAAGTTATGGGAACTCCCATAGCCCCCCTATAATCAACTGGAATGTCGCTTACTTTATTTACATTGATAACATCATAGTCATCATACTTAGGATAATCCTCTTCATTACCATAATATTTTTTGTAGAGAATTAAATCTTCGTGTCGCTTTTTAGTATCAAGGTTAGTGAACCAGAGAACACTACCCATACTAAAAAACTTTTTCCCATTCTCTATTTTTTTCCTCGATTCTGTGGTTATGTCATAATGTTCTGGGACTTTAAACCATTTTGTTCCACCATTATCAACACCGAGCCAGATTTTATTTTCCTTAATCAGTTCAAAGGTTTCTTTGTAAGTTATTGCATTTTGATTTCCAAGGATTATAAATTTTTTATTATATTCCATTAATTGAGCAACATATTCCCTGAATAAAGAAAATGGTGGATTTGTTACAACAATATCCACTTCTTTAAGAATCTCAATACATTCAGGGCTTCTGAAATCTCCATTCTGTTTTAACTTTGTTTTTATTGTATTTCCGTTATTTTTTTCTAACTTATAAGTTGGTTTTTTTGAATCAAAATGCGTTGCAATTAATTTCTTTAATCCGAGAACTTTAAAGTTCAAGGCAAAGTATTCCCAAAAACTACTCTCTTCAGGGTCGTCACAATTAAGAAAAACTACCTTGTCTTTGAAGTGTTCTTTATAGTGTTTTAATTCTTTTTCAATATCTGTTAATTGAGTATAAAATTCATCATTTTTTGCTTTGTTTGCTCTTGTTAAACTTTTATTTAAGATTTTCTTTTTCATTTTAAACCTCTCCTCTTTTTTCTAAGTAATTTTTTAGATATGCTAAAAAATCCCTTGAATTGGCAAAATAATTTAAGTATGCTTTTTTTAATTCTTCTATAGATTTTGCACCAATAAGAACAACATCTCTATCTTTATTTTTATTAATTCTTTGTATCTTTTCTGCTTCTAAATAATGTTCTGTAGCAATAGTTTCTCCTTCTTCAGGATAACCCCTAATACTTAATTCTGGATTTGTTTCATCAGATACATCTAATTCAAGTAAAAAGAATTTCCACTCTTTAAGTTTTGGCTCTATAACTTTTAATGCTTTAGACCAATTATTCATTTTTGAAAATATTTTTAATTTCTCAACTTTTTCTCTTATTGCCGTATAGAGTTCATTATTATTTGTTGGTGTGTCTTTTACCTCTTTTTGTTTTTCCATCTTCGCAAAAGCGGAACTAACCAATTTAAAAAATTCTTTCCATTCTTCTTCTCCCTCATTAGATTTAATCGCTTGCTTTGTAAACAAATCAACTATTTCTATGGCTGTAGCCCATGCATGCTGAATTTTACTTCTAATTTGAATTTCAATAAGCAAGCCATCATAAGTATTTATTTTGTCACTTTTATATTTGTAAATCAAATGCACACTTCTGTATCCATCTTTTTTTGGATTTTTTATATAATCCTTTTCTCTAATTCTTTTATGTTTTAATCCACGACTTTTTCTGTATACTTCTGTTAGTTCTCGGACTTTATTTACATCAGAAAGAACAGACCTACATCCTGCAATATCCTGCATTTGCGATAAACTCATAGTTTTGGTTTGGTATCTGTTCAATTTTTTTACTATGGAAGGAACTCTTTTTAGTCGCTGAACAACTAAAGAATCATTATCTACTTTTTTGGACATCTGTCTTAATCTTGCTTGAAAAGTATTCATAGGGTATCCATGTGAAGAACGCCAATTATTGAGAATTGTTAGTGCTTCTTCTTTTTCTTCTTCAGTAGAACTCTCGTTAGTAAGAACATGTCCTGCTTTATCAACTTTGGTTTTTCCATAAAGTGGTTTAGTCCATGTCATGCGATTATTAATTAAGCATGATTTAAATACCTTTGCATGCGTAAAAATTATTGCATGCAAAGATTTAAATAGCCTAAAATCCTTAATATTGCATGCAAAATAAAGATAGCATGCAGACAACACAAGAATATATCAAAAACTTCTCTGAATGGAGAAATGAAAGAGCAAAGGCAATATTAGAAATCGCAGAGCCACAGATATTAGATGAATTTACTTATTTAGTCCCAAGCCAAAATTCAGAGAGAAAATATAAGGTTACACATCTTGATAGTTATTCTTGTGAATGTAAGGACTTTGAAATAAGATGTCGTGGAAAAGGTTTGTATTGTAAGCATATCAAAGCGATTATCCTATTTGAAAAAATCAAAGCAAAATATGAAGTCAAGCCAGAAGTAAAACAAGAAATAAAACTGATTATTGAAACTCCAAAAAAGAATTGCTGTCCTTATTGTAGTTCAGAAGATTTGATTAAATCAGGAATAAGAAAAACACAATTTGGAAATAAGCAGAGATATGAATGCAGGAATTGTCAGAAGAGATTTGTATTAAGTCCAATTCCAAAGATAAAAGGAAACGAAAAATTAGTTTGTCTTGCTATGGATTGTTATTTCAAAGGATTATCTTATCGTGATATTTCGGATTTGTTTATGCAGTTTTTCGGAATAAAAATTTCTCACGAAACTATAAGAAATTGGGTTTTAAAATTCAGTAAAATAATTGAAAAATATTCAAAGACATTAACACCAAAAACTTCAGGTGTTTGGAATGCTGATGAAACTATGGTTTTGACAAAGAGAGGAAAAGATAAGGACAAGAAAAATGCTGAATTTGATTATTTGTGGAATGTGATTGACAATAAATCAAAATTTCTTTTGGCTTCTGTAAGTTCAGGTAGAGGCAGAAGCATTAAAGACGCTAAAAAAGTTTTTAGAGAAGCGTGGGAACAGAATAAGAAAATGCCCAATCAGATAATAACTGATAGGTTGAAAGCATATCAACAGGCAACAAGAAAAGTATTCAGGAATTATGGAAATGAAAGAAAAATAAAACATACTTCAATTTTAGGACAGCGAAGAGTTGTGAATAACAACGCAATAGAGAGCCATCACACACAGCAAAAAGAATTTCACAAAGTTCGCAGAGGAGTTAAGAATGTTCAGGACTATGCTGACGGCTTCAAAGTTTATCACAACTTTGTGCGAAAGAATGTTAAAGACAAAACAACTCCTGCGGAGAAGTGTGGGATAGAGTTCAATAATCCTAATAAATGGGAAAATATGCTTCTGAATAGTTTAAAAAATGACAGAAGAAACTTCGTTTGAAAAATTAAAGAAGGCTTTGATAGATATTAAAGACTATTATCCAGATGGAATTGTTTATGGAAAACTTGAGGCTTATTTTGAAGGTAGAAGATATATTCTTGATTTATTAATTGCTCAAGATATTTTTGAATTAATCCCAAAAAGCCAAATTGAAAAACTCCCAATAAATGATGATGAAAAAAAACAGAGATGGTATCGTCTCGCAAAAAGAGGGGTAGATTTGGCTATTTCTATGATTAATCTCAATCATAGTGAAGAAATAAAAAGATATAGTTTGGAAATGAACAAATTTACAAAGATATTAATCCTTTTTGGTGGGGCTACTCTCTTTTTCGTTGTTGAAGGAATTATCTTAAATTTGATTTTTCATTAATAACTCCCAGCATTTGACAAGAGAATCAATTTTTATGATAACTCCCTATGGTTTGACAATCTCATGGATGATGTCTAAATATTAATTTTTTATCAAAACTTCAAACAAAAAATTTAAATAAACGCAATCTATAAAATTATAATGAAAAGGGGGGTAGTTTTTTTAATTGCAGTCAGTATATTTTTTGCTGTTTTTATTATTGGTTTACCAAAAGCAGGTTCTCTTCCAACTCCAGGAGGAGACAAGGATACATGGGGGGATATTCTAAATTCATATTTGCAAACAGAACACAATTCAACAGGACAACACACGAATATAACTGCCACTGATTTAACAACTAAAGGCCCTTGGGTTGATGTTAGAGCATTTGGAGCTACCGGAGATGGGGCTACTGATGATACTTCTGCTATCCAAGCGGCAATAGATTATGCAGATTCTAAGGGCGGAGGAACTGTATTTTTTCCTCATGGAACTTACATAATTACTTCCACTATTACATGGAAACACGGAGTAAGACTTGAAGGGGACCAGGGCGGTGCTTTGGTAGCAGGAAGATATCCTGAACTTAAATGGGGGGGAGCAGAAAATGGAACCATGTTTATTGCTGAAGAAATAAGTGATAATTGGCACATAACTGACGCCAGCAGATTAGTTTTTAGGGGAAGCGGAACTGCCAATCCAAAAACTCTCATAGAATTTCCTGACAGGGTAGATTATGGAACAGTCTGCTGGAAATGCCAGTTTGCAAACACTAACGGAGATGCTATCAGATTGTTAAAAGGAGCCACCAATTTCTATATGTATGATTTTCGTGCAGATTCTATTGGAGGATATTTTCTTTATGTAAATAGTTCTTACGGAGGAGTATATCAGTTAGACAAATTTACTTATGATACTGGAGGAACGGGAAATGCAGATGGGCTTGTATTAATGGATGGTTTTAATGCTTCCAACAATCAAGTCACTAAATTTGGAATTTCAAATGCAAGGCTTGAAGTCAATTCCAATTTAAGCGGTGACAATAATACTTTAGTTTTATTAGGAGTTAATCCAAGTATTTCAGATTACATACAATACCAAATTCTTTTGGATAATATATTAGTTGCTCCTGGTACTGGTGTGGAAAATATTAGTTTTATCCGTTCAGTTCCAGCAAGCAATCAATTTACAGTTGTTGGGAGCAATATTAATCCTGGTTCTGCAATGATGATTAATAACTCTATAACTCCAGGACCTATTCAAGGAAAGCAGCATCCTTTTTTTATTTTTGCTCCTTTTGTGAGCGGAACACCTGGAGGCAATAATCAATTAATCTCTTTAATTAGCAAATTATATGTATGGGGGGATGTTGGAATCGGAACAACCTCTCCATCAGGAAAATTCCACATTAATACAACAGGAGATGCAAATGCATTTGTTGTAAATGACTCAACAGGGTATATTGGAATTGGAACCGCAGCACCACAAGGAGATATTGAAATTGTAAGTCCTACTGCAGCAACGATTTATCTTAACAGAACAGGAGCAAGGAACTGGAAATTGGCTTCTGATGGTAGTGGAAATTTTTGGATTCAGATGGTATCTCCTACTATAAATGCTTTTAAAATTGACAGCACTGGAAAATTTGGATTGAATTTGGGTTCAATTATTACAGATACACAAGTTGATGTTGGTGTTTGGGGAGCAGGAATTTATGATATATTAAAACTTAGAAATACTTATGCTTCTGCAAGCAACCAAGGAACAAAAATAGTCTTTTCTTCAAGAAAAGATGATACTAATTTCGCAAACATTGCAGGAATAGCAGGAGTAATGACAAATAACAGCTTAAGTTCTTACAAGGGAGATTTGGTATTCTACACGGCAAATACTGCATCCCCTGATGAAAAAATGAGGCTTGATTCATCAGGAAACCTAAATTTAAGAGGTAACATAAGCACTAAAGGATTGGAAGTCAATAGTTCTGATGTTTGGATTGATGTAAGGGCTTATGGAGCAAAAGGGGATGGAGTTACTGATGATACTGCTGCAATTCAAAATGCAATAAATTCTCTTCCGACTGCAGGAGGAACTATCTTCTTTCCTGTAGGAAGATATAGAGTTACATCAAACATCACAACAAACAAACCAAGCGTTAGATTAATCGGAGCAGGAGGAACTTCTTTCGAAGAATCAGGTGGTTGGGGTGTTACACTTCTTGCAGATACTGCTGGAATGGCTTTGCTTGCTTTTGATGGAAATACTTCTCTCGTACATCAAGGACCTATAATCGAAAATATTAATCTTAAAGATAATACCGGAACAAAAAGCGCTACATTGTTAAAAATCAGATTAATGAATCGTTGGACTATCAGAGATGTAACCTTCAGAGATGCATTACTTGGGTTATATGTAGATGGTGCTGGGGATGTTGTTTCAGGAGGAGATGCAAGTTGGGGGCTTGTTGAGAAGGTCCACTTCGTAAATTCTACTACTTGTCTTAAAACCAATAGGGCTAGTTCACAAACAATAGTAGGAGGGAGTTTTGTTGGTTGCAATGTAGGAGTGAATATAGATTATTATACTGCGAATGTTAAAATCATAGGGGTAAAATTTGACGGCACTGCAAATCAAGTATGTGTTTGGGTGAAAGGATATTCAAATACAATAATGGCCACTGGTTTTGAAGGATGTGACCCTGCAATTTTATTTGATGGTAATGCTTCTTTGTCTCCTTCACCTCCATCTGGATATGGAAACAAGGCAATTGGTGTTGATGTTATTGGTTCTGATGGAACAGAAATAGGAATTAATATAACTGCGAATGCTTCACTAACACAACTAATAGGAACCAAATATTCTTATCTAGCAGCTGATATTGTAGATAGTAGTAAAAGCACAAAGAGAGATGACCCTCAAGAGGGTATGCTCTGGAAAACTTATCAGAATGCTGTCCCAGGGCAATTAGGTTTTATAATTCAAAGAATTACTGGACGTTATTTACCGGCACTTATTGTAAATAATAATTTTGGACTCACATTAATTGACGATGAGAATATTGCTGGGGGACTCTGGCTTACAGCAGATGCTTCGACAAGAGGAGCAGTAGGAGCAGGTTTGCATGGTGCTATTGCTGGAACATTTGTAGCAACAGGAACTACTGCTTCATTTGCTAAATTTTACAATGGAATTGAATTTTACACTAATACTGGGCTTACTGCAAATGTTACATACACTCCAACAAAAAGATTAACAATAGATACTTCAGGAAGCATTATATTGGCATCAAACACAACTGCCATTACTTGCAATGCTGCAAAAGAGGGGGCAATATATTATTCAAATTCAACTCACAAGCATTATGGATGCAACAGCACTGATTGGAATGCCTTGTATTAAAATGAAAATCAGAAAATATGGGTTCTTAATATTTTTTGCCTTTTTAGTCATTTTAATTTTTGCTAATTTTTCTTCCGCCACCACATATAGTTCAGGAACATATGGAAGCGGATTATATGGAAGAGGAACATATGGGAGTGGTTCTGTGGTACTGCCAAGCGGAGGTTGTATTTATGATTGGTTGTGTTCTGAATGGTATCCTTCTCCCTGTCCCAGTGAAGGAATCCAAAAAAGAGTGTGTGTTAACAAAGGAACTTGCGGTGGAACAGCAGGCATGCCTGATTTAAACAGAACCTGCACTCCTGGAGTTATTCTCCCAAGAGAACCTTTATTTGACATTTTTGTAAACATTCCTCTTCAGTCAAAATGGATTCTCAAAGGAGAAAATATTGAATTTGATGTAAAATTAACCAATGTTGGAAATAAAAGCAAAATAGATGTGGCTTTTGATTACATTGTGTTGAATGAAGAGAACAAATTAATCACTGAGAAAAAAGAAACAAGAGCCATTGGAGAAAAAGATGAGTTTAGGATTAATCTTATTCTTCCTGATAAATTAGAACTTGGGAAGTACAAAGTTTTTGTTCAGATAACATATGATGTTGACAAAACAGCAACAGCAGAAGATTCTTTTGAAATTGTCAAAGATGATTATACTATTCTCTTGAGGCAGGCAGTTTCATTTCTGCCAATGGGAATAATAGGAATTATAGTTTTATTTGTTTTAATAAAATTAATCAGTCTTATGTTCAGAAAGAAAACCAAACATAAATATAAAAAAGAAAGAAAAAAGAGGAAACATGAGGAGAAAAAAAGAAATAAAATATACAGAAAAGCAGCAAGGAAAGGGGCAAAAGAAAGGAAAAGAGAAGAAAGAAGAAGATATCTTTTAAATTTAAAGAGAAGAAAAGAATACGCAAGAAGAGTGAGAATTGAAAAAGCGAGAGCAAGACGCATGAAATATCTAAAAAAACACAGAAGGCCAAAATATGCAAAACATAAAATAAAAAAGATTAAAAAACGTAGAGAACACAAAAGAAAATCTAAAAAAAGAGAAGAAGTAAGGCAAAGTTTAAGCACAGAAGAAAGACGAAAGAGAGAAAGAGCAGAAGAAAGGCAAAGGGAAAGAATGATGGGGAATATAAAAAAGAAAAAATAATTATCTAAAATATTTTAAAATTTGATAATTGATATATTGTGATTTGAGAAGACGATATAAGGAAAGGAGAGATGCGATACTCATTCCCTGTATTTCTGGAGGGTAATTATAAACAACATGCATAATATACTTAATAACTTCTGGATTTTCTTTTCCTACTTCTTCAGTCCATTCATCCAATATTGAAGCAGGACACTTTCTCATAACAACTTCTCTTTCCAATTCTTTTGTGAATGCCAGTCGTGTTTCTTCTGTCAGCACAGGCAGTCCTTCTAAAGTTTTAGAATCATTTTTAAAAAATCTGCCTAAACCCATAATAATCTAAAGAAAAAGAAATATTTAAGATTTTAGGAAGCAGAAAGGTTACCTTCTATATTTGTTATTCCTGCAATCTTCCTAAATTTAATTACATTTTCTACAAAATTTTCCATTTTTTGCTCATGAGAAACAATAATTAGCTGTTTAACATTCAGCTGCTGAAGAACATCTCGCATTTTGTCCAATTGCTGTTCGCTAAAACCATCTGTTGGTTCATCCAAGATAACCAAATCTCTTGTTTTTATCTTGCTTAACATGGAATTAATCACCTGATTAAGGGCAAGGCGATATGCCAAAGCAATTGCTGTTCTTTCTCCTCCCGACAAATAGGCATAATCAATTTCATAATCCTGCTGTTCGATTATGGGAGTGAAATCATCACTCAAAAGAACATTGAAATTGTCAGAAACGAGCATATAAAACCATTCTGCAAAAAGTTTTGAAAATTCTGTCTTTAGTTTTATCATCACGTTTTTTTCAATAAAAGAAATCAGAGAAGTAAATTGTTTTGAAAGCCAATTCTCCAGTTCTGTAAGATAATTCAATTGTGATTTTATTTTTTCAGTTTTTTCAATTTTCAATTTTAATTCTTCTATCTGAACAGAAAAAACTTCTATTTCTTTTTTCAATTCTGCCACTCTAATGTCTGCAAGTCTTTCTTGTTTTAGAGCCTCATCAAGTTCCATCTTTTTTGTTTCAAGAATATTGACAAACCTTGTAAGATTCAAAACAGAAGTAGTTAGCAAGTCTATATGCTGTTTCAATAATTGAACATCTTTCTCAAGAAAAATATTGGATTTTTCTATTTCCTTAATTTGATTTTGTTTTTCATTGGCATCCTGAAGTTTCATTTTGAGAATTTTCAGATCAGTGAGTTTTTTTTCATTTGATGAAATTTCCAGTTCAATGTTGTTCAGATTAAATTCTATCTTCTTTTTCTCTGTTTCTAAATTCTGCAACTGCTTGTTAGTATCAACATCATCTGAATGTATTTTATTCAAAACATTTGCCCTGTATACTGCATCAATATTCTGAAGACATGTAGGACAAACTTCTATATTTGATATTTTTTTCTCTGTTTTTTTATTATCTTCAATCTTTAAAATAAGAGAGTTTATCTTAGAACTAATATCAAGATTTATTTTATTCAGTTTGTCTTTTTCTTTTTTATTTGTTGAAATGATGTGTTCAGTTTGTTTTAATTTTTCATCATCAAATTTTATTTTCTGAATCTCTTCAAATTGTTTTTTTAGCTGTTCTATTGTTTTTGAGTTATTAAAAATTGTTTCATTCTTATTAAGCATCATTATTTTTGTTTTTTCAATTTCGCTCTGAAGTTTAGTTCTTTCCTCTATTTTTTCTTCAATCTTTTCTTTTTCTTCCTGAATTTTTTTTCTTATCTCCATTTTTGCAAAGAGTTCTTTTTCAATTGATAAAAGATTTTGTTGTTTTGATTCCAGTTCATTTATCTTGGAAATTAGATTTAATTTATCAGCCTCAAGATTGGAAGTCATTCCCTCTTTCATTCTTTTTTCTTCTCTTAATTTTGTTGTAAGTATTGAAACATTTTCAAGAATTTTTTTGTATTTATCTATTCCAAAAACATGCCTTAAGGTATTTATCCTTGTCTCTGCATCTTGTAATATTATTTGTTTCATTTCCTCCTGGGGTGTATAGACAGTAAATTTATAGAGAATATTCTGTTTCTTTGCAAATTCCATTGGATAATTCAAAAGTTCAAGAATTTTTCCTTTTAATTCTGTAACGGCCATCTCTCTTTTTTCGTTGTTTATTATTATCGAACAGTAATCCTGAGAGACTGTCTTTCCCTTTTTCAATGTTCTTTCTATTATTACCTTGTTGTTATCAACTTCAAACTCCAGTCTAACTTTCCCTTCCTTTTTTCCATTCTTTAAAAGAGCAGAACCTCTTTGTCCTGGCTGCAATCCAAAAAGAGCAAATTCTATTGCTAGAAGAATACTCGTTTTTCCTGAGCCAATATCTCCAGAGAGCAAGGTAGAACCTTCTGAAAAATTTACTTCCTGATGTTCGTAACTTCTTATATTATCAAGGATTATTTTTTCTATTTTCATTATAATACTATTAGGTTAAAATTTCAATATTTTTTTAGATTCTTCCATCAAGCGATTTGTAAAACTCTCTATTTTTTCCCCTTCCTGCTTGTCAATTGAAAGAGAATTAATAAGTTGAGGTATCAGGGAATTAAAATCAGAAAAATTCGGGTTTTGTTCTGAATAAATCTTAATTGATTCTTCTTCTATATTATCTATATTTCTGACTTCAATTTCCATTTCAATTTCTTTTGTTTTTAATTCATGAGTATTTTTAAGAAAAAAATAAGCCCTTTTTCTTTTAACCAATTCTTCTATCTGAGAAAATTTTATGTCAGAATTATTCCCTGTTTCTAATTCTCCTCCAATTCTAAGAAGAATTATCTTATCCTCAACATCCTGTTTTTCTATTTCCGAGATTATCTGTGATGTTGCATCTAATGCATTTTTTATTTTTATGTCAAGTAAAACTGTTTCTTTTATTTTCAATTCTATTTTTTGAAGAGTTTTTTCTGCTTCTGTATCTACTATATAAAAACTGCCATGCTGCAAATCCTCAAGTTCCTGAAAATTATTTGGAAATATCGGT
The DNA here is from genome assembly GCA_964509675.1 of Candidatus Woesearchaeota archaeon. Taxonomy (GTDB): domain Archaea; phylum Nanobdellota; class Nanobdellia; order Pacearchaeales; family GW2011-AR1; genus RBG-13-33-26. The sequence goes on along the minus strand of CAZDXC010000001.1, from coordinate 46,016 downwards.
CCAGGATAAACAAAATTTTGATATTGAAAATCCATATGCAAATGTCCAAGGGCATAGTAATCTGCTTTTGGCAAACATTCAATTTCCAGAGAGTCTATCGGGAGAGTTCCTTTTGCTTTGTCTATTGTAGTATGAAGCATGAATATTTTAAACAAGCCAGGGCAGTCATTAAGCTTTATTTTTCTCAATTCAGGGATTTCCAACCCTGATTTTTTTCCAGGATAACCATATATTGCAACGTTTTCATAAATTATAGGATTTAAAATTATTTTTTCTTTTGTTTCCTCTATATTTGCAACATTTTTGCAAAAGCCTGCCTTTTCCAAAACATCCAAAAAAGTTTTTCCTGAAATAGAATAATCATGACTTCCTGCTATTATAAAACATGGAATTTTTGATTCTTTTAGTCTTTTGAATTCAAAAAAAGTTTCTTTCAAAATTTCTATGGAAGGATACGCAGAATCAAACAAATCTCCTGAGATAAGAACAAAATCCAGTTTTTTATTTATACAAATATCAAAGGCCATTCTGAAAGATGCGAAATTAAGGTCCTGCAATGGTTGTTGCTTCCACCCCCCAAGATGCACGTCTGAAATATGAGCAAATCTTACCACTCTAACTCCTTTTTAATCATTTTATATATTTGTCCTCAAAAAAGTTTATAATGGTGAATGAATAAAAGGATATATAAAATTGATTGTTTTAGAGAAAATAAAATGAGATTAACAATACTTTTTGGCGGAAAAGCAGGACAGGGCGTAAATATTCTCTCAACTCTTTTAGGAGAAGCATTAACAAAAAAAGGATATCACGTTTTTGTTTCAAGGGATTATCAGTCATTAATAAGAGGCGGACATAATTTTAATGTGCTGACTTTTTCAGACAAGCCAGTTTACAGCAATGAATCTGTTGTAGACATTGTGATTGCCTTAGATGAGAATACGATCAATATTCACAAAAAAGAATTGAAAAAAGATGGAAATATTATTTCGGGAGAAGGAAAAGGTAATATGTATTTTGCGGGAAGATTGTTCAAAATGCTGTGCCTGGATTTCAAATTTCTTGAAGAGGAACTAAAAGAATTAAAAGAAAGATTCGAAGAAAATATTGAAGAAGCAAGAGAAGGTTATGAGGAAGAGAAAAAAGTTGCATGTAAAATTATTCCAAAGAAAAGCAATTTATATTACATGAATGGCAATCAGGGAGTGGCAGAAGGAGCGATAAAATCTGGATTGGATGTTTATTATGCATATCCAATGACTCCTGCAACAAATGTTCTCTCTGAACTCGCAGAAAAACAGATTAAGAACAATTTTCTTGTCCTTGAATTAGAAAGTGAGATTGCTGTAATAAATGCTGCTATTGGAAGCTCCATAACAGGAGCAAAGTCAATGATTGGAACCAGCGGGGGAGGATTTGATTTAATGACAGAAACTCTTTCTCTAAGCGGAATGGCAGAAGTTCCTCTTGTAATTTATCTTGCTTCACGTCCAGGACCAAGTACAGGGGTTGCAACTTACATCGGACAGGGAGATTTAAACATAGCTCTAAATGCAGGACATGGAGAATTTAACAGGATTGTTCTCTCTCCTGGAAACCCAAAAGAATGCGAAGAACTTACAAGTCAGGCTTTTTACTTCTCACAGAAATTTAAAATCCCTGTAATTATTCTTTCAGACAAACATCTTGCAGAAAGTTTTTACACATCAGAAGAAAAACCAATAATAACTACATCAAAAAAATCAACATCTTTAAGAAGATACAATAGCTATGAAATGGACGAATTCGGGAGCGCTACTGAAAATCCAGAAAAGATAAAGAAAAATGTCATTCAAAGAATAAAAACAGGGAATGATATAGAAAAAGAGGCTGAGAACTTTGAACAATATTTTGTTTATGGAAAAGAGAATTCAAGAAATGTAATTGTATCTTTCGGAAGCACAAAGGGAGCAATACTTGATGCTATCAAAGAACTTGATTGCTCTTTTATTCAGGTTTTGTACCTGCAGCCTTTTCAAAAAGACATTAAGGAACATTTGAAAAACAAAAATGTAATTTTGATTGAAAATAACGCAACAGGACAATTAGGAAGATTAATTGCTGAAAAGATTCAAACAGTCATTCCTGACAGCAATAAGATTTTAAGGTATGATGGCAGGCCTTTTCTTGCTGATGAGTTAAAAAAAGAAATTCAAAAGAGATTAAAATGAAAAAAGTATACATAATTCATGGATGGGGAGGAGATTCAAATATGCCTTGGATTAGATGGCTTGAAGCAGAATTGAAAAAGAAAGATATAGAAGTTTATGCTTTGAATATGCCTAATACAGAATCTCCGAAAATTGAAGAGTGGGTTGATTATTTGAAAAAGGCAGTTAAAGAAATTAATGAGGACACTTATTTTGTGGGGCACAGTATCGGATGCCAAACAATAATGAGATTTTTAGAAAAACTTCCGAAAAATGAACATATAAAAGGTTGTGTTTTTGTTGCTCCTTGGTTTGATTTGGTTAATATTGAAGATGGTGAAGTGGAAATTGCACATCCATGGATTCATAATAAAATTGATTTTGAAAGAGTAAGCCAACATACAGGAAATCTTTTGGCAATATTTTCAGATAATGATCCTTATATTTCAGAAAAAGAAGTTGCAAAATTCAGAGAACTCGGAGTGAAGATAATAATTAAAAGAGATGAAGGACATTTCAATAATACAAAAAGAATTGAGGAGATATTAGAATTTATAAAATGACCACAAATTTATCAACGCCAACAAAACCAACATGGTGTCCTGGATGCTTTAACTTTCAGATACTTGCAGGCGTAAAAAATGTGTTTTCTGAACAGATTAAAAAAGGAAAAAAGAAAGATGATTTTGCAATTGTTTCTGGAATCGGATGCCATGCAAAAATCTTTGATTATGTTAATCTGAATGGTATTAATACTCTGCACGGAAGAGTTCTGCCTACCTGCTTAGGAATAAAAATGGGAAATCCAAATCTCAACGTAATTGGTTTTAGCGGAGATGGGGATGCGTATGCAGAAGGAATGGAGCATTTGATTCATGCTGCAAGATATAATTCAGATTTCAAGTATTTTGTTCATAACAATCAGGTTTTTGCTCTGACAGTGGGACAGCCAACACCAACAACGGAAACTGGTTTCAAAGACAAAACAACTCCCCTGGGAGTTAAAATCCATCCTCTCAATCCAATAAAACTAATGCTTGCTGCTGGAGCAAGTTTTGTTGCAAGAGTTTATGCAGATGTCAAGCAAATAGAATATGTATTAAAAGAGGCATTAAAACACAAAGGATTCGCATTCATAGAAGTAATTCAACCCTGCCTGATTTTTCATCCGGATGCTGAATATAAAACTAAATTTTATTCTTTGGAGGAAAGCGGACATAACAAAAAGAGTTTTGAGCAGGCATGGAAAAAAGCAAATGAATTTGATTATGATGTTCCTCACAAAGAAAAAATTCCTACAGGAATTTTTTACCAGGAAGAAAAACCAACATTTGAAGAACAATATTCACAAATTCTGGAATTGAAGAAAAAGAAAATTGGCTGGAAAGATATCAAGAGATAAAATTTATTTTTCCATCTCTTTTAAATATTTAACAAGTAACTCAAGGTCTCTTGATTTTCCCTTTGCTCTTAACTCAGATTTTTTTTCTTTTGATATTAATTCAGAAGCCTGTGATGAAATGTAAGACAAAACCAATTCTGTTCTGTTTAATGCACTTCTTGAGATTTCCTCGGATAAAGCATACTCTGGAAGGAATTTATTTTTATAAAAATCAATCAATAATTTTCCTGCTTTTTCATATCTTCTTTCTTCATATTCCAAGCCTTTTTCATTCATTGGAAAACCGAATTTAGACAATTCCAAATAATCTTTATTTAATTTCTCTAAGTCAAATATCAGTTGTTGCAATTTACTCATAGAATTTTATTAAAATAAACCCTTATAAAGATTATTATGATTTGTTTATGTTTATTTCTTTGCAATAATTTTATAAATAAAAAAATATTATTAAATCGTTATGGAATTGGGAGATGGGTTGGATATTTTTTGTAAAATCCCTGTTTCTAAAGATGCAAACATGATTGAAGTTATGAAAAGATACAAAAGTTTCTATGTGATTGTCTATGATGCACGTAATGAAAACAAGTTTTTTGGTGGAAGATTAAATTTTGATGAAGGAGAGCCAAATGTTTATTATCTCCAAAATGGTATGGGAAACAGAAAATTTCATATTCATGATTTAAAACAACTTCTTATTCCAACAACCCCTCATATTAGTTCCCAGATACATAACCTCTCAAAGAAAAGATTCTCGCAACCAATTTCTTTTGCATGATAGCCAAAATTTCCAAAATCAATATTTTCTGAGAGAGAAGAAGTTATTAAAAATATTTTTCCTTTTTTGTTTAAGCGTTTTCTTGCCTGCTTTAAAAACCTAATGATTATTTCATTTCCCTTTTTTCCTGCTGTTGTATCCTTTCTTGAGTTTTCTGGCTCTCTTGCATCTTCTGGAAGATAAGGAGGGTTAAAAATTATTAAATCATATTTATTTTTTATATTCTCAAACAAATCAGAATGAATACAATTAAATCCCAGAACATTGCAGTGAGAAACCGCCCTCTCATCCATATCAGAAGAAAAGATATTTTCTTTCTTTATTCCCAAATTCAAGGCAGTCTGAAGATGTATTCCTGATCCAGCGCCTATTTCCAAAAATCTCAAATTTGGATTTTGCTTAATTAAATTCGGGACTCGCTCTTTCAAAATTCTTGACATCAAAAAAGAATCCTCTGCAGGAGCATAAATTGACATTTTATCCGAAAAAATTACTGAAAAAATTAATTAACTGTTGCTTAAACAAGAAAATTACCCCCAAAAGTCCAACAAGAAAAACAAGCAAAAATATTAGAGTGAAAATTATGATTTTTTCCTTGGGTTTCTTTTCTTTTTGTTTGGGTTGTTCATAACTTGAAATTTTTTGAACTGGTTTTTGTTTACTTACCTGTTGGGGTTTAGTTTTTTGAGTTTCAGTTTCTTTTTTTTGTGAAATTGTTTTCTTTGGAGGTGAAGGTATTTGTTGTTGGGGGATTGACTTTGGCTGTGGTTTTTGGAAAGTTTCTTTTTTGGAGGGAAGAGTTTTTGGGGTTTGTTTAATCTGAGAAGTTTCGGGAGTTTTTATCGGCGGTTGTGGCTGTGCTTGGATTTCAGCACGTTGTTGCATAAGATTTCTTGCAGCTTCTTCAATTTCTTCTTTTTTATAACCTGAATTAAAAAGAGACATCATTGCTTCCTGCAAGGATTGCCCTCTCTCCAAGGCAGATTTTAATCCGCCAATAATTTCTTCATTCGGCATTTTATAATAAGAAATATATTATTTATAAAATTTTTATAATCTAAGCCTCTGTCCATTTTGAAGTAAATGACAGTTTTTTCCGGGTTTATAGCCTATTTCTCTCGCTAATTCTATCATTGGTATAAGTTGCATTGAAGAACCATGAGCAGGAATTATGTGTTCTGGATTAAGCATTGAAATTAAATCCCTCAAATCTTCTCTTCCTGCATGTCCTGAAACATGGATATTATCAAATATTCTCACCCCTGCTTTTTTCAGTCTCTTATCCAGTTGTTCTTTATTTGCTGCATTCACAGGAGTCGGGATTGTTCTTGAAGAAAAAACCGCATTATCTCCTGGATGAAAATTAAAAGGAAGTTTTTTTCTTGATAATCTGTCCATAATGCTTCCTGGCTCTCCCTGATGCCCTGTGCAGACTATTAAATAATTTTTTCTGTCTCTCTCAACTTTCTTTAGAACAGAATCAACCTGTCTCTTATAACTTATCAACTGAATATCTTTCTGAAAGGGGCACATGCCAATTTCCATCGCAGAAGAAACATACTTTCTCATACTTCTCCCCATGAAATAAATTTTTCTGTTTAATTTTTTCCCAAAATCCACTATGCTTTTTAATCTCGCTATGTGAGAGGAGAAAGTCGTTACAAAAATGGCAGAATTTTCATTTTTAATTGTAAGCAAAACTTCTTCCACAAGTGCTCTTGCTATTTTTTCGCTTGGAGTTTTTCTTTCCACTCCTGAATAAAGAGAATCAACCACCAAGGCTTTAATTCCTTTTTTTGAAAGTTCTTTCAGTAAGCCATAATTTGGAGGTAAACCCAAAACAGGAGTGTTGTCTAATTTGAAATCATTTGCGTACAAAAAAATTCCTTCTGGTGTATGCAGTGCAAGCATTGATGTCTGAAGTGTAGAATGTGTTATGTTTATGAAATCAACCCGATAACTTCCCGATTTTCCTTTCACAAAAAAAGATGAATTTGGATTTATTGTTTTTAATTCATTGGGGATTCTTATTTTTTCATCTTCTAAAATTTTTTTCAATACTTTTATTGTGAATGGAGTTCCTATAAGGGGAGCCTTATATCTATAGGCAATATAGGGAGCAGCACCTATATGGTCCAGGTGAGAATGTCCAAGAAACACTGCTCTTACTTTATTTCTTAATCCGAACTTATCAAGAAGCAAATCATCAGGGAACGCGCCTATGCTTCTCAATTTTTTCTCAGAATAAACTTGTTGTCTGCTGTTTTCTTCCTGTTCCTGAAGTTCAACTATTGCAGGAAGAAAAACACCCATATCAAAAATAAAGGCGTCTTCTCCTGTTTTAACAACAGTCATATTTTTTCCAACTTCATTAAATCCGCCAATTGTATAAATTTCCATCGTGTTATTGAATTCGACGAGATAATGAACTAAAGTTCGTAAGGAGAAAATTGCCTCGCTTTGCTCGTCTATTTATCCGAATCATCTTAACCTCAAATTCATCTCTTTTATAAATTTAATTGGAAAGAATAGTTTAAAAAGGTTTTAGAAATTAAAATTAGAAAAACTTTCTGAATATTTTGACTCAGAAATACTATTTAAATTTGGGTTAACAATAGGATAATCAAGATATTTCTGTTATAGAATTTAATTTAGGATCAATAATTGGGATTTATGAAATCTGTATTATTTTATCAGAAAGTTTCATAAATATTATATGTAATTGATACCAACAATTTTTTTGTTATACGAAGTTTTCTGCCAAGAAAATTTGGAAGAAAATCGTATAACCCCTGTTAGTAGAGTTTTTTCGTAGAAAAAACCGAGCCAGAGTGCAACGTTCCGAAGGGCTGGCGAAGAGTAATTTTTAGAGGCGATAAATTAATAAATAATAAAGATTAATTGAATTATATGGATGCATTAGCAATAATTACAACTATATTTGGTACCATGATGAGTTTTGGATATTTTACTCAAACCTATAAAATTTTCAAACGCAAAAGTGCAAAAGATGTTTCATTAATAACTTATTTATTTTTTGCGGTTGGAATATCAATATGGTTAATATATGGCATTTCTATAATGAATTATCCAATAATAATATCAAATATAGTCTTTTTATTTGGAGCAGCATCTGTAATTATTGCGTATTTTTTAAATAAACATTGAGCCTCTAAAAATTATTTCTACTAACCCCTGTTAAACTCCCCGAACGGAACGAAGTGGAGTGAGAGTGCAACGTGGTCGACCGAAGGGAGAAGTCATAGAAAAATTATTTTAAATAACACATATCTTTAAATATGACAATCTTTTTCCATTTTGTAATATATTTGAGATAAAAATGGAATACACAAAAGGAGATAAAACAATACAAGATTATATCTTGGACGGAGGATTGCAAGGGAAATATTTTGCCTATGGTTGGCAAAGTGAAGATGGTCAACCCGCTATTTTTGAAGTCGAAAGTTTGGGAGTTGAACCAGGGAGAGGTTTGGAAGCAACTCTAGAAGTTAAAAGAGTTGATGAAAAAAAAGCGGGTGAGAGAGAATCTCTAAACCTTGCAATACACAAAGATAATCTTGAGGTACATTTATCTCCTCAATAATTTTTCTATGATTGAGTTTAACCCCTGTTAGTTTCTCCGAATGAAATGAGGACGAGATTTTAATGCAATGTTCCCGAAGGGAAAAATCTCGAGTAAGCGGGCGGGCGATAAATTTATTAATAATTATGCAATTCATATTTTATTATGGTTGTTTGTATAAGTGCAAGTATTAAATTTAAAGAGAAAATAGAAGAAGTAGCTAAGATTCTGAAAGAATTAGATATTCCACACCTTTTGCCTGTAATGGATTTACCTAAAGAATTGGAAACTCCAGATATGGTTCCAAAACTGGTAGCAGATCATTTTGAAAAAATAGACAAATCAAAATCAGTTTTGGTAGTAAATCCAACAGGTTATTTCGGCAATTCTGTTAAGATTGAAATTGGATATGCAAAAGGTGTGGGTAAAAAAATCTATTTTCTCGAAAAAACAAACCAACCAGAATTAGATTGTTTAGCAGATGATTTTATTTCTGTGGATGAATTGCACAAATTAAAGCAGTGAGCCCGCCCGCTTATTGAAACTAACAGACTTTTAACGAACTCTTTTAAATTTGGTGGGTTAAAAGGCTGAAAGTCCCAGTTTTTTATTCAGTATCAAACTTTTTTGTTTTTATTACAAAGTTTCAAGGCATTTATTTAAACTGTTAATTAATTTTGGTATTATGGGGATTCCAACAAATTTGGATTCAAAGATAATAAAAGAATGCCGGCGCAGAAGACTATCTCCAAGAACAGTTAACACATATCTTCATTGCATTCACAAGTTCCTGAATTGGTCTAAAAAAGATTTAAGATACATCTCAAAAAAAGATGTTTGCTTGTTTTTAGAATATCTTTCTTACAGAAATTTATCAGGAAACACAATGAATACTTATCATATGGCAATTAAATTTTTATTTGAAAATGTTTTAAGGAAAAAAAAATGTGGATTGATATTAAATGCTCAAAAACACCAAAAAAACTCCCAGTTGTCTTAAATAAAGAAGAAATTAAGAGATTATTAAATGCTATTGCTAATTGGAAGCATAGGTTGATGATTGAGTTGCTTTATGGAAGTGGGTTGAGGGTTTCTGAATTATTAAATATTAAAATTAAAGACTTGGAATTAAACAAAAATTATGGTTATGTGCGGAATGGAAAAGGAGGAAAAGATAGACTAATAGTCTTATCAAAGATTGTCAAAGAAAAAATAATAAATTTAATTGAATTAGAAAGTTTAAATGAAGATGATTTTTTATTTAAAAGCAACAGAAACAAAAAAATACTCGGTTAGAAGCATTCAAAAAATAATTAGAAATGCCTCAAAGGAGGCGCACTTGAAAAATTGGAAGGAAATTCATCCGCATACATTAAGACATAGTTTTGCAACACACTTAATTGAAAATGGTTATGATATCGCAAATGTTCAATCAATGCTTGGGCATAAATCTCCAGAAACTTCATTAATTTATGTTCACATGGCTTCTCCAAATCTGATAAATATAAAAAGTCCTTTGGATAATTTGTATCATGAAATCACTCAAACCATCAATGAGGGAAAATAGGAGATATCTGCTGGTAGAAGGAAAAGAACTAAGGAAAAATGTAGAGAAAGCAATTTTAGATTTTATAGGGGTTTTAGGCATGTCAAAGACAGGTTTGGAATGGATTAAGGAAAATAAAGATTCCGCAATAATATGCATAAACCGCGAAACTCTGAACCATGTGAGAGCAGCATTATGTGTTTGGCCAAAAAAGATAGAAGTTAAAAGAGTCTCTGGAACTTTGAAAAGCCTTAGGGCTTTGCAATCAAAAAAATTTTGACTGGAAGATTAAGAAATAATTAACCTACGAAAACCTTTTAAATGGTGATAACATAAGTTTTTTGGAGAGAAAAGGAAATTAAAACGATTATAAATTTCTCTATAATTTAGGAAAATATGAAAAATAAGAAATTTTTCAATGTCCTCGGCAGGAAGCCTGTGGATACAAAATGCGATTACGCATACGCATCGCGAAACACTGAAAAAGGAAAGGAGATTTTGCATAATGGATATACCTTTAGACATACAACATCAAGCAATGGGTTATGACAGAACTGCCACTATGTTCTCACCCCAAGGACACCTCTTACAAGTTGAGTATGCAGAAAAGACAGTGAGGCTTGGAAGTGCAAGCATTGGAATAGTTTGTTCTGACGGTGTTTTTATAATCGCAGATTTGAGAACAGAAGACAAATTGATTGTTCAAAGTTCAGCTAATAAAATTTACGAAATTGATTCTCATATAATATCAAGTGTTGCAGGGATTATTTCTGATGCGAGAGTTTTGATAGAAAGAGCACAAGTACTTGCTCAGCAACATAGAGTTACTTATGATTCTCCGATTGAGCCAGAATTAATAATAAAAGACTTGTCAAATTTAAAACAACAGTTTACCCAATACGGAGGTGCAAGGCCTTTTGGCGTCTCTTTAATGATTGCAGGAATTAACAACAAAAAACCAGAATTATATACAAGCGATGTAACTGGAAATTATCTGGCATATCATGCAAATGCCATCGGAGAAAATGACGATAAGATAAAAGAAAAACTAAGAGAAAGATACAAACCAGATTTAACAATAAAAAAAGGAGTTAAACTTTCATTGGACATATTAAAAGAATTGGAAGAAAAGAAATTCAACATCAACAAATTTGAATTGGTTTATATTAAAAGTGAAACCGGAGAGTTAAAAAGATTTTACGGAGAGCAATTACAAGAATTTATAAAATGACCACTACAATAGCAAGAATAAAACAAGGGGGAAAGCATTTTGAGATTATGGTTGATTTGGATGAAGCACTGAAATTTAAGAAAGGGCAATCTTCTTCTTTTGAAGCAGAAAATGACAAAATTTTCACGAACTCAAAAAGAGGAGAAGTCGCATCAAATTCTGAACTTGAATCTGCTTTTGGAACTACAGATTCTTCAGAAATTATTAAGAAAATAGTGAAAGAAGGAGAAGTTTTGGTTACTCAGGAATACAGAGATGAGGAAAGAGAAAAAAAATTAAAACAAATCGTTGATTTTCTTTCAAGAAATACAATAAATCCGCAGACAGGCAATCCACATACTCCTGAAAGAATATACCGGGCATTAGAAGAGGCTCATGTCAACATAAAAAATGTTCCAATTGAAAACCAAATAAAGGACATATTGGCTGAAGTAAGTAAGATAATTCCTATAAAGATAGAAACCAAGAAAATAAAGATAAAAATTCCCGCAATACATACAGGAAAGGTTTATAGCATAATAAATCCATATAAAGAAGGGGAAAACTGGATGAATGACGGAAGTTTGGAGGTTGTGATAAACATTCCTTCTGGAATTGTCATGGATTTTTATGACAAGTTAAATTCAGCCACACATGGAAGTGCAATAACAGAGGAGATTAAGGAAGAATGACAGAAGAATATTCAAGAAAAATTGTAATACCAGGAGAAACAATATTTGAAGGAGACGATTATCTTCCGGGAGAGGGAACAGAAAAAAGAGAGGACAAAATAATCGCTATAAGATACGGATTGGCAGAAGAATCAAAAAAACTGGTTAAGGTAATTCCACTATCAGGAGTTTATCAGCCAAGGAGAGGAAATGTTGTTATAGGAAAAGTGGAAAATATAACTTTCAATGGATGGGTTGTGGATATAAATACTCCTGAAAATGCTTTTCTTTCGTTAATGGAAGTTCCGAGATATGTTAATAAAGATGACTTGGAAGAAGTATTGGCTATAGGAGATATGCTCGTTGCAAAAATAAATTCAATAAACAAAAGAGGGATAGATTTGACAATAAAACTGAAAGGGCTTGGAAGGCTGGACAAGGGAATGATAATAAGTGTAAATCCAAACAGGGTTCCGAGAATTATAGGAAAAGAAGGAAGCATGATATCTCTGATAAAAGATGAAACAAAATGCAGGATTACAGTCGGACAAAATGGATTCATATGGATTAGTGGAGATGGAATTGAAGATGAATTATTTGCCAAAAAAGCAATCCATTACATAGCAGAAAGGTCTTTTGTCTCTGGATTGACAGATGAAATGAAGGAATGGTTTGAAAAGGAGAAAGGAAAATGACAAAAGAATTCAAACGGCCGGATGGAAGAAAGCCAAACGAATTAAGAAAGATAACTGCAAAAGTTGGAATTGTACCAAACGCAGATGGAAGTGCAATGTTTGCATTCGGAGATACTGTTGCAATCGCTGCTGTTTACGGACCTAAAAAAATGCATCCTCAGCATGCACAAGATCCTGAAAGAGGAACATTGAGATGCAATTACAATATGTTGAGCTTTTCTGTTACAGAAAGGATAAGACCCGGACCAAGCAGAAGAAGCACTGAGATAAGCAAAATAACAGAATGGGCTTTGCAGCCAGTTGTAATGATAGATGAATTTCAGGGGACTGTTATTGATGTTCACATAAATATTTTGCAGGCAAATGCCTCAACAAGATGTGCCGGGATAAATGCTGCTGCAATGGCTCTTGCCCACGCAGGCATACCAATGAAAAGTCTTGTCCAGAGCGTTTCAATAGGGAAATTAGACAAGCAATTAGTTATGGATTTGATAAAAAAAGAAGAAGACTGGGAAGAAGGGGAAGGTGCAACAGACATTCCAATAACTATAACAGGAGACGGAAAAATAAGCCATATTCAATTAGATGGAAAAATAACAAGAAAACAATTAAATGAAGCCATTGAACTTGCAAAAAAAGCAGGAAAGGAAATTTACGAGGCTCAAAAAAAGGCATTGAAGGATATAGGAAAATGATGACATCAGATTTAACAGGAGAGAGAATTAAAGAATATTTAAGTGAAGGAAAGAGATTTGACGAGAGAAAGCTGGATGAATTCAGAGAAATGAGCATTGAAACAGGAATTTCAAAAAATGCAGAAGGAAGTGCAAGAATAAAAATCGGAAAAACAGAAGTACTTGTCGGAGTGAAAATGGATGTCGCAGAACCATATCCTGATTCTCAAGACAAAGGAAATTTAATGGTTACATCAGAACTTCTTCCCTTAAGTTCTCCAAGATTTGAATCTGGGCCTCCGCAATTTGATGCAATAGAATTAGCGAGAGTTATTGACAGGGGGGTAAGAGAAAGCAAGTTTATTGAATTGGAAAAATTATGCATTAAAAAAGGAGAAAAAGTATGGACTGTTTTCATAGATATATATTCTATAAATGATGACGGAAATTTATTGGACGCTGCCGGAATCGGTGCTATTGCTGCCCTAAAAAGCGCAAAAATTCCAAAATATGACGAAAAAGAAGGAAGGACTCAATTCGGAGAATGGACAAATAAAAAAATTCCATTATCAAAAGAAACCCCAATTTCTTTAACAGTGCATAAAATAGGAGAAAGTCTGATTGTTGATCCAACAAAAGAAGAAGAAGATATAAGTGAAACAAGAGTCACAATAGCAAGTTCAAATGGAATAATACATTCAATGCAAAAAGGAAACAGCAAGGAATTGAGCATAGAAGAGTTTAACAAGGTGCTTGACTTAATAGAAAAAACAGAAAAAGAGATATCAAAAAAATTGAAAAAACATTAAAATAATTAATATGACAGAACCAAGACAATTTACAAAATATGAAATTGCAAGGATTCTTGGAGCAAGGGCCTTGCAGATTTCTATGAATGCTCCACTATTAATAAAAATAAACAAAGAAGATTTGGAAAAAATTAATTATGATGCTCTTAAAATTGCAGAAGTTGAACTTAATTCAGACATTCTTCCGATTTCTGTCAAGCGTCCATTTCCTCAGAGGAAGGAAGAAAAACTGAGAAGAGTTAAGGAAAGAAAAATTTCTGAAAAAGGCATACAGGAAAAAGAAGCAGCAGAAGAATCAGAAATTGTTGAATCTGGAGAAATCATGGAACTTGCCAATCCAGAAGACGAAATGAGTGAAATGGAAGGGGAAGAAGGAGAAGAGTAATTCTAAAGATTAATTTCAATTAACTTTTTATATAACAGATTTTTCTATTTTATATGAAAATAAGAGAGGTTTCTGCAAGGAGCATATTAGATTCAAGAAAAGAAAAGACGATTTTTATTTCTATAAAAACGAATATAGGGAATTTTTCTGCAAGTTCTCCAAATGGCAAATCAACAGGAAAATACGAAGCCAAACCTTATAATAAGAGCCTTGAAGGAGACATAAAAAAAATAAAACAACTTAGTGATTATTTCAGTGAAGAAATAATTGAAAAATTTGAAGATTTAAGAAGGATTGAGGATATTTCTGACAGGCAGATTGGAGCAAATACATTATTTGCGCTTGAATCTGCAATATTAAAAGCATTGGCAAGAGAAAAGAAAAAACAGGTTTGGGAAATGATTAAATCAAATTCAAATGCTGGAAAATTTCCAAGGCTTGTGGGAAATTGTATTGGCGGAGGAAAACACAGTCAGATTTCTTCTACAGACAGAAAGCCTGATTTTCAGGAATTTCTTTTAATTCCAAAAAACAAAAACATTGAAGAAGCATTTAATATAAACAAGAAGACAAAAAAAGACATAAAAGAAATTCTTGCCAGAGAAGACAAAAAATTCAAAGGAGAAAAAAATGATGAAGATGCCTGGGAAACATCATTGAATGAAAAAGAAATCTTAGACATACTTAAAAGTACTAACCTGCCTTTTGGAGTTGATATTGCTGCATCCAGTTTTTATAACAGAAAAAAATACAATTACAAGAATCCAATGTTCAAAAGAAACATTGAAGAGCAGCTGGAATATATAAGCAATTTAATAAGAAACTTTAATTTGTATTACATAGAAGACCCTTTTGAAGAAAATGATTTTGAGAATTTTTCAAAACTGCTAAAAAGGTTTCCTGACAGATTAATTGTAGGAGATGATTTAACAACAACAAATCCTGAAAGACTGAAAAAGGCAATAAAAATGAAAAGCATAAGTGCGATTATTGTAAAGCCAAACCAGATTGGCTCGCTGATAAAAATGAGTGAGGTTTGTGAAATGGCAAAAAGTAACAATATTAAAACTGTTTTCTCGCACAGGAGCGGAGAAACAGAAGAAACAATTCTTGCTGATTTGGCTTTTGGCTTTCAAAGTGATTTTTTCAAATGCGGAATTACAGGAAGAGAGAGAGAAGCCAAACTCAAGAGGCTGATTGAAATTGAAAAGAGTTTGAGATAATCGCTCGCTAACGCTCGCTTAAATTTGTTGCTGACGCAAAAATTAATATAAATCTGTAGTAGTAGAATAAAATCACTTGAGTTCTTTCATTATTAACAATTTTCTTGGGCGGAGTGGGCAGGATGAAACCTTTAAAAATATACTTTTTCTCTGATTTAAATGCCAAGCCATTGCGCATAGGCATCGCGAAACACAACAACACATTACGCATAGGCATTGCGAGACACAACAACACATTACGCGTAGGCATTGCGAGACAAAACAAAACTTCGCGAAACACTGAAAAATGGAAAGAAAAAAGAAATCTGAAACAGAAACAAAAGAAGAAATAATCAAAGATATTGAAAAATCCGGCATTTCAGAAGCAGTCGCTGAAAAAGAAGAGAAAATTGCAGAAAAAGAGGAAGAAAAATTTGAAAAAGATTTGGAAAAGAAAGCAGAAGCAGAATCAACAACAGGAGAAAAGGAACTGGAAGAAAAGAAAAAAGAAGTTTTGGAAAGAGCAAAGGAGCTTGCGAAAAAACTGAAGGTTGCAAAAACAGAAGAACTTAAAGAGAAGGTCAAAATAAAAAAAAGAACTGATATGCTCGTTCCTCTTGAGGATTATGTCAAGACAGGCATATACATTGGAACAAAGGTTGTCACTCCTAACATGAGACCCTTTGTTTACAGAAGAAGAGCAGATGGATTGGCCATATTCAACACAGACATAATTGATGAAAAATTAAAAGAAGGCATAGAATATCTTTCAAAATTCGCTCCGGAAGAAGTTATTTTGGTATGCAAGAGACAGGCTGGCTGGAAAGTTGTAGAAATGTTTTCAAAACTAACAGGAATAAAAACCTTCACAAAAAAATATCCTGCAGGAATTCTAACTAATACCACACTTCCTGATTTTTTTGAAAATGAATTGACAATAATAACTGATTCCTGGCTTGACAAAAATGCGCTTTATGATACTTTAAATGTCAAGAAAAAGGTTTTGATGATTTGCGATACAAATAATTTTTCAAAAGGAGCTGACAAGACAATAATAGGAAACAACAAAAGTGCAAAAAGTTTAGGAATTATTTTCTATCTTCTTGCAAGAGGATATTGCAAGGCAAGAAAAATTGAGGCAGACATTCCGGATATTGAATGGTGGATAAGCGAGGAAGAGCCAGAAATACAAATTAAGAAAAAAGCAAGAGCCGTAAGCGCAAGATATGGAGTATAAAAATATGTTAGATAAAGTTAGAGACAAAATATTATTAAAAGAGACCCCAAAAAGATACAGGGATTATTATTTTCAGGTATGCAATAAAAGAATTTTGTTTTATAATGCGATTAATAATGATAATGGGCAATTATCTGAATCTGCATATAATTTTTTATTCGCTCTAAGAATTTTTGAAAATGAGGTTCCACGAAAAATAATTCGAGAACAATTTGAAAATTTCAAAAATGTTAAAGGATTAGTGTTAGAGATTCTAAAAGAAAAATGAAATTTCCTTTTTACAAACACAGCGATGTAAAAATTCTGTATATTTTCATAGGACTTTTTACAATTGGATTTTTAGCAAGTCTTTTTTATATGTTTATTCAGGGAATAATTTTTTCAATAACAGGATTATTTTCTTTGCTTATTGTTCTTATTGGACATGAAATAATTATAATTTTATTGGATATAAAGAATAAAATCAAGTAATTTACATCTTAAAAAACAACCAGCCGTTTTTCTTTCCTCCGTAAAAAGTTTTTATCAGTGCATATTTTCCTTTGAGCTTTTTTCCATGAAGTTCAAAGACAATTTTCTTCGGAGTTTTTTCAATCAGTTCATATTTTCCTCTATCCCAAATTATAACTTTTCCTGCTCCATAGTTCCCTTCAGGAATTGTTCCATGAAATTTTGCATAAGAAAGAGGATGGTCTTCAACATGCATTGCCAATCTTTTAATGCCTTTTGTTCTTGGAGGTTGTTTTGGCACAGCCCAACTTTTAAGAACCCCATTCATCTGCAATCTCAAATCCCAGTGCAAATGGCTAGCATGATGCTCGTGAATTACAAATATGTGAGATTTCAATTTTTTACCTTCTTTTCCTAAAGGCTCTCCAGATTTTTTCAGATTCCTCTTTTTTTTATATTCCTTAAGGGACATAATTAATAATATATTTCAAGATATATAAGTTTTTTTAAAAGAAAAAAACTGAATTTAAAATATGGGTGAAATCACAGCATATGATATGAACAATGGGATAACCTATATTGGAGTTAGTAATAATGAAGCTGTAATTAAAGATTTTATTATGGTTACTACAATGAACTTGGTAGAAGATAAAAGAGCATACAATATTGTAGCATTGGAAAAATACAAAGAAAAAAATAAATGTAAAAAAGCAGAAATTAATTTAGAAAACGTAATTGCATCTATTGAATTAGATGAATAATTCTCCTCAATAAAAATTTCTCCGAAACATTTATATAATCCATTTTTCTGAAAATTTCATAATTAGAATGAGTACTTTAAGAAATGCATATTGTAACATTAAAGTATGATGTATGTAGAAGTAGTCATTCAGTTGTAGTTCTAATAAAAAGAACCTAATCGGTTCTTCTTATGACATCTCCCCTTGAGTTTGTGCTCAAGGCTGATGTTAAGCCAATAGTAGGAATTGTGTGAAGTGGTTTTTCTTCTTACAGAAAAATTGCGGAATGGAAATTTTTGTTATTTATCGACGGAAATTTATGATATTCTTTAAATCCAGTTGATCCTGCTGGCGGCTGCGGCTCTCTGGTTTGTACTTAGACATGCAAGTCTTTCGAGAGAAGGCGAACTGCTCAGTAACACGTAGCTAATCTGCCCTTAAGTCAAGGATAACCTCGGGAAACTGAGGATAATACTTGATAGGGGTGCGATCCTGGAATGAATGCACCCTCAAACTCGAGCTTAAGGATGAGGCTGCGGCGGATTAGGTTGTTGGCGAGGTAATAGCTCACCAAGCCTGTGATCCGTAAGGGCTCTTAGCGGAGAAGCCCTGAGAGGGAATCTGAGACACTATTCCCAGCCCTACGGGGTGCAGCAGGTAAGAATCTTTTGCAATGCGCGCAAGCGTGACAAAGCGAGCCAGAGTGCTTTTCAATGAAAAGCTTTTGCCAAATCTAAAAATTTTGGCGAATAAGGACTGGGTAAGACTAGTGCCAGCCGCCGCGGTAATACTAGCGGTCCAAGTCGCAGCCATAATTATTGGGTCTAAAACATCCGTAGCTTGTTTAATAAGTTCCTTGTGAAATCTTATCTCTTAAGGGTAAGGCGTGCAAGGAATACTGTTAGGCTAGAGACTGGAAGACGTAAGAAGTATGTTCGAAGTAACGGTAAAATGTGTTAATCTTGAGCAGACTCACAATAGCGAAGGCATCTTACGAGGACAGTTCTGACAGTAAAGGATGAAGGCTAGGGGCGCGAAGTGGATTAGATACCCATGTAGTCCTAGCAGTAAACACTGCACACTAAACATTAGTATCTCCTCGAGAGGTATTGGTGCTGAAGGGAAGCCGAAGAGTGTGCTACCTGGGAAGTATAGCCGCAAGGCCGAAACTTAAAGGAATTGGCGGGGAGACACTACAACAGGTGACGCGTGCGGTTCAATTAGATTCCACACCGTGAACCTCACCAGGAGCGACAGCAGAATGAAGGTCAGTCTAAAGGGCTTACCTGACACGCTGAGAGGAGTTGCATGGCCGACGTCAGCCTGTGCCGTGAGGTGACCTGTTAAATCAGGTAACAGGCAAGACCCACATACATATTTACTTTAAACTATATGTAGATTGCCTTAGTAATAAGGATGAAAGTGTGGGCTACGTTAGGTGAGTACAGCCTGAATCCCCTGGGCGACACGCGCGCGTCAATGGCAGATACAATGAGATGCAACTCCGAAAGGAGAAGCCAATCCCATAAAGTCTGTCTCAGTTCAGATTGAGGGCTGTAACCCGCCCTCATGACGCCGGAATCTGTAGTAATCGTTTGTTAGCAACGAACGGTGAATATGTCCCTGTCTCTTGCACACACTGCCCGTCAAACCAACCGAGTTTATTTATGATGAAACTTTTCGAAGGAGAATCTTGGGTAGACAAGGTAGGTTAAGTCGTCACAAGGTATCTGTAGGGGAACCTGCAGATGGATCACCTCCTAAAAAATATTTGACTTAATTGAATTACAGCAAGATTATTTTCTACATACCATTCTATTTATCGTCGATAAAAGACGAAAAATAAATAACCTTAAAAACCGCAAGTCCATAATTTATTTATGGGCCTGTAGTCCAATGGTAGAATACGTCCCTTGCACGCGTAAGGGTTCCACCCTTGACGGTCAACCCGTATAGGGCAATTGGCGGAACTTATCGCCGAGAACGGATGAGATTCGGGTTCGACTCCCGACAGGTCCATTTTAGAAAATAATTCTAAGTGGATTAACAAATTAAATTAAAATGGAAAATGACGATGAGCCTGAAGATATTAGACATAATAGTAAAAAAAATCATATTCGGAGAAGAGAAGATTGGATTACTAATCCTGAACGGCGTATCAGGAACAACCTTGAAGAAATTCAAAATAGACGCTCCGTATGACAGAATGGTAACAAGAAGCAATTTGCTAAATGAAGGAACAGATTATAGTTCATTTGGCTACGATGAATACCTTTCAATGGTAAGAAACGGATTAAAGAAAGACATTAGAAAAAATGTCTTAATTCGCGAAAGAAATTTGCCTATTGAAACAAGGAATAAATTGATAAAACATTACACAATATAATCACAAATCATATTCACAAAAGTGAAGCAATGGTGAGAGAGCAAAATCTCTTATCATTTTGAGAGTAATACTCAATGAAATAAGCAGTAGAAGATTCCCACTTAATTGAAAATTTATTAAAATTTTAATGGAATTTTTAGAAGACATTCTACAATGCTGTTAGGCGGATATCTTGGTTTTGGTATCTGATGAAAGACGTGGCAAGCTGCGATAAGCCTCGGGGAGTTGCATGCAAACTTTGAGCCGAGGATTTCTGAATGCTTCGAAAGAAGGAACTACGCCGGGAATTGAAACATCTTAGTACCGGCAGGAAGAGAAAATAACAATGATTCCCTTATTAGCAGAGAGCGAAAAGGGAAAAGGGCAAACTGAATCTGGCTTTGAAAAGAGTTTAGAGATGTGGTGAAGATAAGCGGCTAAGTCGACGGATCGAAGTTGCCTGGAAAGGCGCATCACAGAAGGTGATAATCCTGTAGATGAAGTTGATATGTTGCTCTTCAAAGAGTAGGGCGCTCTGGATTGAGCGTCTGAATATGGGAGGATTAACTCCTAACCCTAAATATAACCAAAGTCCGATAGCGTACTAGTACCGCGAGGGAAAGATGAAAAGTACTCTTAGTCGAGAGTTAAAAGACTTGAAATCTAACAGCTACAGAACAGCTACTGCCCGCGCCACGGTTTTCGTGGTAAAGAGTTGTAGCGTGCGTTTGGAAGAACGAGCCAGGGAGTTTTTTCATGTGGCGAGGCTAACTCTTAATGAGGTAACCAAAGCTAAAGCAAGTGTGAAAGCGCGTTAGTCACGTGGATTAGACCTGAAGCCAGATGATCTATTCATGGGCAAGATGAAGTCTCTCGAAAGAGGGATGGAGGTCTGAGCTAGTGTTATGTACATGTACTTAGATGACCTGTGAATAGGGGTGAAAAGCCTATCTAATCTGGCGATGGCTGGTTCCTGCTGAAATATGCCTACGTATAGTCTTGTGTGGTTTGTCGACGGTGTAAAGTACGAATAGAACTTGCAGGAGCTATTGCTTACGGAGCTCTTTTCAACTCAGAAGCTGTCGACTGCATAGCACAGGAAACAGGGTGTGTATGTAAGATACATTTCCGAGACCGGAACAACGGAGACCAAAGTTAAGGTCCCTAAATTTATGCTAAGTGTAACGAAAGGTGTCCTGAACCTGAGACACTAGGGATGTAAGCTCAGAAGCAGCTATCATTTAAAGAAAGCGTAACAGCTCACCTATTGAGGTTCAAGGCCCTGAAAATGGACGGGGCTCAAGCATGATACCGATACTTTGGCGGCGCTCGGTTTAAAATTAATAGTGGGATTTTGATGTTGAGGATTTTGATTTTTATAATCAAAACTCAAGAACAATAAAACTTAAATAGTGATAAATCACAAAAAAAGCATGACAAGTTTAGTAAGAATAGCAAAGAAATATTTGCAAGACAAAAAAGATGCATGGAATAAAAAAAATTGTTATGAACTTTCAGATGAAAATCCTTTTATTCTTGAATTAAAATTAACCATGTTACATTTTGGAGATTTATATAGAATTATAAGAGGAAGAACAGAAAGGAAAGAAAAAGGTTTATTAGCTGCATTAAGATATGATGCAAAGATAACTAATATTTTTAATCAATAAATTTCATATTCAATTTTTCTCAACATCAAAATCTAATAATTATTAATATAGAGCGGCCGGGTAAGCAGGCGTGCTTTTTGTGCAGAAGGTTTTTCGAGAGAAAGGCTGGAACGAAAAGCAATGATGATCCTGGCAATAGTAGGATGTGATTTTCCTGAGAATGGAAAATGTCGAAAGAGCAAGGTTTCCTTGGCAATATTTGTTAGCCAAGGGTTAGTCAGCACCTTAGTTGTACCTTAACCGAGTACAACGATGGATGGCAGGTTAATATTCCTGCACTGATTGAATTTTATATAGTGTGATACGCTTCAGGATAGATAAATGCCCGAGAGGGTGTTTTAAGAGAGAAGTTTGCCGAGAGTAATTTTAAGACACAAACGAATTTCTTAGAGAAATTGTCGAGTCCAGGAGCCAGTGAAAAAATTGCACTCTTAGTTCAATTAGCTGTACCCATAACCGACACTGGTGCTCTAGCTGAGAAGGCTAAGACATGAAAGGTGAAACCAATTAAGGGAATTCGGCATATTAGTCCTGTAGCTTCGGCTTAAGGGATGTCTATCTTTGTTTTTATAGAAATATGAAGGCATAGTTAGATCTCAGTAACAAAGACGGCCCGACTGTTTACCAAAAACGTAGCCAATTGCTAATCTGAAAAGACTTGTATAATTGGTGAAACCTGCCCAGTCGTGGTGTTTCAAACTCCTTTTCAAGGGAGCTAAGACCCATGAAACGGCGGGGGTAACTATGACCCTCTTAAGGTAAAAATCGCTGCCTTAACAAAATCAAGCTATATGCTGGAACATCCGAGTATATTTGAGTACTTGAAAAAGTAAAAATCTCAGATTGCGGACAATCAGCAGGGAAGACTACTTAGTCTTTCATATTAATTAAAACACTTCTGTTAATTCAGAAGAGGAGATTCTTATGAAAGCAATTTTGAAAAATCGTTTGGCAAGGAGGTGAGAAACACCATCTCGATTTCAAGAGAGTAGAACCCTCAGAGACTACACGCTTGAAATAGTTTTTATTAACTATTAAGATATAGTCCGATCTTTATCGCGAGATAAAGCTAACATTGGTATGAGCGTAATACCTTGTCGTCTGAATGGCGACTCGCATGAATGGTTTAACGAGGTTGTCACTGTCCCTAATTGGAACCTTCTGAAAATACTGTGTGGTGAAAATGCCACGGACGCCTAGTGGGAAGCGAAGACCTTGTGGAACTTTACTGCAACTTGTTGTTGTGATTTTAAGTGAAATGCATAGAATAGGTAGGAGCGTTGAGGCACTCATTTCGGTGGGTGTGGAGCGAAAGTGTAATACTACCCACTTTTCTTAAAATTGCTTACTCTTTATGAGGACAGCAGCTGGCGGGCAGTTTGACTGGGGCGGTGCCCTGTCGAAAATGTATCGATAGGACCCAAAGATGAGCTCATCTAGCTTGGAAATCTAGAGTTGAGTGCGAGGGCAAAAGCTCATCTGATTGTATTCTGAAAAGCAAGGAATGCAAGGAGGAAACTCGGGCCTAGTGAACCCACGTGCTTTTTTAATAGAAGCCGTGTCTGATAGAAAAGTTACCCCAAGGATAACAGGCTTGTCGCGCCCGAAAGTCCATATTGACGGCGCGGTTTGGTACATCGCTGTCGGCTCTTCCTATCCTAGCCGTGCAGAAGCGGCTAAGGGTGCCGGAGTTCACGTATTAAAAGGGATCGTTAGCTGGGTTAAGAACGTCGAAACTTTAAAACCCAAAACTAACAGCCAAACGAAAAAATAAACAAGCAAAAAATTAAAGCGGCGTTGCGTAGGAGCAATTCTACGAAAAATAAAATCAGCTCATATCGGTGAAGCCTTAATATTTATTAACTGTCAAATTATTATGGTAATACCGAGGGAAGGTGAGATTTATGGATTCAATAACGCTTGCATATATCGCCGGTTTTCTTGATGGTGATGGAAGCATCTTTTTCCAGATAGTGCCAAGAAAAGATTACAGACAAAAATTTCAGATAAGAACTTCTATAGCTTTTTATCAAAAATCAAATAATACTGAAATCTTAGATTGACTTAAGAAAATATTCGGAGTTGGATACATCCGCCACAGAAAGACAGGAATTAGCGATTATACGATTGTTGAATCAAAGGAAGTTTACAAAATATTAAAACTTCTACAGCCATATGTTAAATTAAAGAAAAAACAGATTGAATTGGGTTTGGATATTATTAACAAACTTAATAGCAAAAAATCCGATAAGGATTTTTTAGAAATCTGCAAACTTGTTGACAAGTTCAAGGAATTGAATTATTCCAAGAAGAGAAAAATAACATATGATTCTGTAAGTAAACCTTTACCCCTGTAGAGACTTAGAGTTTTAGATTCTGGAGTTTTGTTTAATTAAAATAACAAAGCTAAAACGCTGATCTCCTTTCTGCAAGAGGAAGGATGAAGGTATAGTCCATGCATTGAAAATAAATAATCAATGATTAATTGCGCGAGACAGTTTGTATGATATCTACTAGGTGTGTTGTTGAGTGAGTGGAACGAATCTCTAGTACGAGAGGAACGGGATTTGGACGCCTCTGGTGAGCAGTTGTCATATGGCAGGCTGCATAGCTACGCGTTGTATGGATAAGAGCTGAATGCATCTAAGCTCGAAGCCATCCGCAAGACGACTCAACTAAGGCCGTTATAGAAGATGACGTTGATAGAGTTGCTGTGTAAGACAAAAGAACCCGATTGTTTCAGCAGACAACTACTAAAAGCCTTATTTGAATGTTCTTCGAGAAATTAACACAATCCATCTGAAGATGGGTTAAGGGAATCGACTACTGCTTATTTTGTTATGATAATTATTGATTTATCTTCGAGAAGAAATTATTCTTCAATTATTTTCTAATTCAAAAACTAATTTTTTATTTAATACTTTATAGGGAATACAAAAAATCAAATGATTTTGATAAATCTTTAGTATCTAAAATATCTTCTTCTACAAGACAGGGAAGCCTAGGAACTCCAGATCGCCCTAAAAAGGATGAAAATCTTTGTTGGATCTCCGTAATATAAGGGGGGATTAATCTACATAGTCTCTTTTCTTTTACTTCTGAGAATTTAACTTTTTCAAATTCCTTAAAATTAAATTTCACAATACCATCCCCTTCAACTAACCAAACAAATGCCTCATTAACTTTAGGATGCAATCCTGTTTTTGAGATCTGTTTGCTTAATCTGCGGGGATTATCTACTTTTTTTCCTTTAATAACATAAATTTCTGAAAATCCTGGTCGTCTTGCAATAGTATCGCATTCAGGTCTTATGTTTAATAAATACTTGCGGTCTGCTTCCTTAAAAATATCTCCTGGTTTTATCCCTTCTAGACTACCTCCTTCTAATTCTCCTCTTTGGAACATAATCCTCTTAGAAATGCCCTTTAATTCTTCTGGATTAGCATTTTGAGAGATTGAAGTTATTTTATCTTTCTCTATTTCATTTAAATTGACTTTTTCTGACGCTAATTGAAATAAAATCTCATTTATACGATTTTGAGGTACTTCTTTCTCTTTCTCGTAATGTTCCCAAAGAACTTTTGGCCAAATCCCCTTGCTCTTATGATATAAATCCCAGAATATTTCATTTTTTGCTTCCAACAATTTTTTATTCCAAGATTTTAGGAGATAGACAGAAGGAGTCTTATTAATCCATTCATCAATTCCTAAGAATAAGTTATCGTCTTTAAGAAGATTGACTTTATCTTTTATGTAGATGAAATCTCTGCCTTCCTGTTCAAAATAGAGTCCATCTCTTATCAATCGGTCTTTAATATCGCTCGGGGATTCATTAGTAAAGATAAAAATAGGTGAAAAACATTTTTCTTTTAGTTTTTTTATAAATAATATTTTTTTATCATCGCTTATGCTTATTTCACTTCCAGCTTTCACCCCCAAAGGGAGATCTTCTCCAGAAATTGTTATTTTCCAATCCAAGATAATAAAATTTATTTCCCCAAAATTATCTAGAAATTTTTCCGCAGAATTTAGATTTGGATATTTAATTGTTGGGATTCCTCTTTCTTCTATTTTTTCTATTATCTGATTTATTTTATCCCCTGTTTTTCCAATATTATCGTCTATTATCACAGCAACACCATTTAAGAGTTTCATCTTAGACTAATCATTAACCTTATTATCTCCAAACCGAATTAAGAAATTCGCTCCAGACAAAATTTTATTTCTTTCATTTTCTATTAGATTTATAGAAAAATCATAACGCCCAAGTAACTGTCTAGTAATGTATAATCCCAATCCTCTTCCTTTTACTCCTTTCGTAGAGAAGAAAGGGTTGAAGATGTAAGTTTGGTCTTCCCTTTTTACTCCAGGACCATTATCTGAAAAAATAACCTGAGACTTGTTACCGTCTATTATTATCTTAATTTGCTTGTCCCCTTCTGAAGTAGTTAACCAATAAACAGCATTATCTATTAAATTTATGAACACTTGCAATAAGATTCCTTCACTACACTTTACAATAAGAGGACTCCCCTTTTCTTCAATATTAATATAAATCCTTTTTTCATTTATTGGTACATTGTAATAAATTTTTACCTTTTCGATTATTTCTTTTATTCTCAAATCTTTATTTCTCCTTCTAGAAGATCTGAATAAAGGTTGTATTCCCTGTAATTGATCTTCAATAAAGTTAAATTGTCCTATCAAAGTTTTAATTGTATTCTTCAATCTAACTAAATCAACTTCTTTAATCTTAGACATCTCGAATAATAAGTTAAGTGTTTCTTTTGCTCTTTCCATCATAGCCATTAAATCATGAGAAGCAGCATCAACTGTAATCCCTACACCTGCAAGGTCTTCAACAATTTCTATATGCTCATTAAGAATTTCTTTCTCTTTTTGGTATTCCCCCCTAATAGTCTTAACAAGGTTTGCGCCCTTTTTATCCTCTTTATCTGATAAATACTTCTCAAGTTCTGACATCTCTTCTATAATCTTCTCTTCGGTAATCAACAATCCTTCTTTTTTAGCAACCTCCTCAATTTTCTTCTTTTGGTCTGCTTTGAATTTATCAAATTCTTCCTTCAAAAGACCTAAGATTGTCCGGATTATTGTTCTAAAATCTTCAAAACTACGGCCATTTTCCATGATCCCCTCCCTATTAGTCTTATCTTTTAAGTTAGGATTATCTCTCTGACTTATCCCAATGTACCCAATTGTTTGATCGTTACTAAGAAAATATCCTGCTTTTGTTCTTCCTCTTTCTACATCTATCTCTAGCCAATCATCTTTTTTATCACCATAAGGATAGACTCTAAGATTATCTCTATATACATATATCCTATGAGCCCTTATGAAATCTTTATCATCTTTATTCAGGATATTAAGTGAAACTGAAGGATCAAAATTAAAGACATAAAATCTAAATTCGAATGGACCACATTCTGGTTTTCTAAATTCAAATGTTTTTGAGTCAAAAAAACGATATCTAAAAGTTAAATCTTCTGATAGTTCTCTAAGAGACTTAGTTTCTTTTTCCTTATTTCCAAAAGCATAAGTAATTGTTCCATCCTTATTGACTTTCCCTTCTATCTTTACAGGAGAAGATTCTAGTAAGGAATTTAATCTTTCTTTTTCATCTTTTATTGTTAAGGTTGCCCCATTTATAACTATGTCAAAATCAAATTTTTCTTCTTTAAAAGGAGGAATCAGCTTTGAACAATCCTCTGATATTCCTTTAATGCCTTCCCGAGACCAATTACCTTTCAAATTAGTTATCCTAATTAAAGTCCCCTGACCTGATCTATTCTTAGAACTGTTCTTGAAAATAATATTCCTACTTATTATAACTTCAGGATTGTCTAAGAGTTCATAATTATATTCGATATCTTCAAGGTAAAGAGGATTTTCATTCTCTTTCAATTCATGTCCTTTATTTGCAATAAGTTCTTCATCATAAGATGATAAATCACTTCTTATGTAAACTTCTTTAGAATTTTTCTCATTTGATTTTGTAAATATCTCCATAGTAGACCCTAACTTAAATGCAGAAAATCTGCCAATTCCTTTCTCTCCCTGGAGAATCCTACCTCCAGCCGTCTTATCTTCTCCTCTCTTTTTCATTAAAAGTTTGTAAGGTGATGCAGGATTTACCCATGACTTTTTTATCGTATCGAGGGACATTCCTACCCCATCATCCTCTATTTCTATTGTAGAATTTTTTTGTATAATTAACTCGTCTCCTTTTTCCTTAAAATTATTGAATCTAACTTGTACCCAGGAAGCATCAGCGTCATAAGAATTTTTTATAAGTTCCATTAATGCAACCTTTTCATCTCTTATAAGCTGGTCTCCAATCATAGAAAGAATACGTGCATGAGACTTTGGCTTAAGAATCCCTTGTTCTTTCATAAAAAATACTCATATGTTAAGAATATAAAGTTTATGGTTTCCTAGCAATTATGATATACTCATATTGATATATTTTCCGTTTTTGATCATTTTCTGAATTTGTGAATTTCCCTTCTTTATCTCTATAGGGCGTAAGTGTCTTGGAAGATAATTTTCTTTTTATTATTTTCTTTATATTAAATCCGATATCTCCTAATAATTCTACAGAAACCTTGCTGTTTTTTATTTTAACTCCTTTGTATTCTGTATCACCAACAATAATCACCGCAATTTTAC
Organism: Candidatus Woesearchaeota archaeon; assembly: GCA_964509675.1. Classification (GTDB taxonomy): domain Archaea; phylum Nanobdellota; class Nanobdellia; order Pacearchaeales; family GW2011-AR1; genus RBG-13-33-26. The sequence continues at coordinate 17,726 of CAZDXC010000001.1, read as the reverse complement.
CCTTTTTAAGGACCCTACACATTTCTAGGAAGGCTAATTTTAAATCTTGATAATATTTATTAATATTCCTTGATAATCTCTTATCTTTTTGAGATAATTTTTTTATTATATTATTGGCATAACCATTAATTTCATCATCTACCCCTTCAGAAACTGATCCAATGAAATCTCTTTTTATTTTATTCATATCTTCTGTAAATCCAAACCATAAAAGAGTCAATTGATGTAAATCGGCATATTCATATGAAGTAGCATAGGGGGGGGAAGTGATAATTAAATCTACAGAGTTAGAAGGTAACTTTGTGTCTCTAGCATCCCTCATTAGTATTAAACTAGAAACTCTTTCAATTTCTTTTAATCTCTCATAATACTCCTTATTATGAATTGTCATGAAGTTTAGATGTTTTATAAAAGATTGCAAGGGGTTGTAATTATGTTTTTTGTAATCTCTCATTGGTTTAATGCTTTTAGAATACCAGATAGAACATTTTTTTAGAATATCCGAGAAACAACATTCATAAAATATCTTTATTTTGAGATTATTTATCTTTTTTATAGTTAAAAAAATCTCCATCAATTGGTTATATTGATTTTTCTTGAACCAATACTTAAGTCTTGGATGAGCATCTATAAAATAATTTTTTCTTATTTTTAATTGAGATAATTCCTTAAACAGTTTTTGATTATAATTATTTAACAAAAAAGGATTTATTGCAGTCCTTTTTGCAGTAGTTATTAAGATTGCAGCAGGATTTATATCTAAAATGATGCTATTTCTTTCATTTAATTTTGATTCAACCAAAGTTGTGCCACAACCTCCAAAACAATCAAGCACAGTTTCTCCTGGATTAGAATATTCCTTTAATGTCTTCTCAACAATCTGTGGGATAAATTTTGCAGGATATTTGTGATATCCATGACTTGCATAATTAGTATCCTCATGAGAAATATCTGAAAAAGACCAGGATTTATCCTCTTTTATTCTTAAATCCATTTTTATAATAAGAATAATCTTTTTTTAAATCTTCCGGGAGTGTTACTTCTCCCCCAACTTTATCTCTCCTTTCTTTTTTAATTTATCTTTTGATATTTATAAATATCTTTAATAAAATTATGAAAATATTTTCCTTTTGAGGGAGCATTTATTAAATTAAGATAAATATTCTTCGGGACTCCAAAATATTTATAGATTCCTCCATTACGAAATTTTATAATTAAGGTCTCACTTTCTTCATCATAATCTACTGAGTCTAAATTACTTGATTGAACATTTACCATTTTCATCTTCCTTCATTTTTTTATCTCCTCTTTCAACTATAAAAAATTATCTGTTATGTATCATAGAAAGCTTTATAATAAAGCTAACACTATATTTATTAAAGGAGGCTGATAAAATGCATCAACATATAAAAGACCAAAAAAATATTTCTTTAATTTTAGAAGTATTGAGAGAAAATAGAAAAATGAGACGAGGAGATGTCTATAAAGAAGTAATGAAAAAACAAAAACAAAAATTTAGTAAAATCTCTACATATCAAGTTATTAGCAGAGATATAGACCGCCTTAAAAAAGAGAATATAATAAAAGTTATCAGTGGTGGTCCTCGTTCTGAAATTTTGGCAATTAATTAAAATAAATAAAAAAATAAAAAGGATATTTTACAGGAAAAGATATGGAAATAATACAAAAATTATTAAAAAAATATGAAATAAAAGATATGAATAATTGGAAAAAAATTAATGCTGACTTAATTATAACAGATCCTCCCTTTGGGATAGAATTTAGTGGAAGAAATGGAAATTATCATAGAAAGGCAGAAAATGTTGTTGGGGGATATGTAGAATGGCAAGTAAAAGAATATGCAGAAAAAATAAGACAACTATTAAAATGTATTAAAGAAAATTTAAAAACAAATGGACAGGCATTGATTTTTTCTGGTTGGAATAATAGTAATATAATTCATAATGAAATTATGAAATTTGATGGATTAACATTAAGGGGTAAAATGTATTGGACTTATAATTTTGCTCCTGCTTGTAAAAATAGACCTACACACAATGTTTATGAGATATTTTGGGTTACAAAAGATGGTGGATGGTATTATCATAATAGGTGTTCAACAGCCCACTGCCAGAACGGAGAGCCTAACTTATCAACACTTAATTTTAAAAGAGATTATAAAATGAATATGCCCAAATACCCTACAAGATTACCTTATAAGTTACTTCAATGTCTATTAGAGCATTTTTCAAATGAGGGAGATTTAATATTTGACCCCCTTGGAGGTAGTGGGATGGTTGGGATTGTCTCTTTTATGCTTAATAGAAAATTCTTAATTGGAGATTTAAATCCAAATGGAAAAATTGTATTTGAACATCTATTAGATTATTACTTAAACAAAAATGGATTAAAACAAGATATTAAAATAATGGATTATTGGAAAAAAAGAGATGGTTATTAAAATTCTATCTTTTTTATAATCTCTTCATCTTTTAATTTTTCTAAATCAAGTAAGACTTTAGATCTTCTTAGAGAACCATTAGCATTTCTGAAATCTTTTTGAAATGAACCACATCTTTCTAACGTTTCTTTATTTATTTTGATAAACATTAATTCTTTAAGATTAAAATCAGTTTTCCTTAATCTTGATAAAGCCCCTCTTTTTATTCTTTCTTCTTCATATTTTGATTTTCCACCTTTAATTTTTTCATGCCATTTTTGAAAACTTCTGTCTTTATCATTATAAACTACTTCTCCAATTGCCATTATAACAATTACATAATCATACTCTTTTATCGCTTTTATTGTTGCTTCTGTATCATTAATTATAACTTTATGACTTTCAGTATTAATAGCATGAGATTTAAAATCAAAAGGAACTTCTAAAAAACCATCAAACTTAACATTTCCATATTTTATTTTATGAAATTCCATAACTTCTTTTAGATATTTTTGACATAAGTATTCAAAGTACCATCCAATCCATTCCATCTGTCGCCATTGATTAAAATTTGCTTCCTTCATCTCTAAAATTGCTTTTTTTGCATTCCATTTTTTAGGCAATTTTCTAAGGATTTCAGAGATTATTTCAATCGTTGTTTTCTTTATCATGAAGATCTTATCTTTTCTTCCTTTTTATTCCTTCCCCTCTTCTTCCCCATTAACTCTCTTTGATTCAGCCACATCATAACCACAGCACCGATTATAAACAGCCAGTCAACAAGGAAAGTCAGGGCAAGAAAGCCAAGAGCAATAAATGAGAAAATTATTACTTTGATATTTACTCGTCTCATTAAAGAAAAAAGGAAAGAGTATATTTAATCATTACGCTCTACTCCCGACTTTGTTGAATATGGATTATACGCAAAATCGCTCGCTAACGCTCGCAGATTGATGATATAATAATCAGTGTAAACCTGTGAGTTGAACAAGCAATAGAGATTTTTTACATTAACAATAAAAAAATAAAAAATAAAATAAAAAAATTTAGATTACCTTGAACAATGCCAATGCTCCCCAAACTATCAGAGCCATCCATATCAATATCGGAAGCCATGCTCTCTTCCAAATTCCTTTTCTTAACACTGTTCTTGCCCATGCTATTGTTTCTTTCCCGTACCATGCAAAAGTCATTCCTGTAAGCAAAGCACCTAATCCTATTACTGCCAAAATCTGAACTATTGACAATCCTGATTGCAATAGGTAATAAAGAACAACCCCTGCCAAGATTAATTCTACTATAAACAGAATCCCTGCTTTGGAATAAAGAGGCTTAACAACATATTTCATCCAAACCTTTGGGATAAGGATAATTTTAAGTGCTGATAAAGAAATTAAGACTAATGCTATGATTTCAATTGGTGTCATCATCTCTTTTTTTCACCTCCTTTCAATATTTGATGTTTATAATAAAAAATTAAAAATAAAAAATTAAAATAAATTAGTTTAGTTCTTTCCTGTTTCAAAAATTGCTTTTATTGCCACAACCAATGCTGCTGCACTGACAAATGCCATAAAATTACTTAAAATTGAACCAAGATAAGTGCTTACTACTCCAAGAATCGAAAGAGCACTTATACTTGCAATTCCTCCTGTCAGCAGAGCTATTGCTGCAAGTAAAAACTTATTACTGTCTTTTTCAGATATGTTAAGTAATCCTACAACTAAACCAAGCAGGAATAATACTATTGCGATAGTTGTTGCATATCCTATTAAAAAAGACGCAAGTATGGCTACTACTAAACCAATTAAAAAAGCCCACTTTCCAACAAATTTCTTTTTCATTTTCATCCTCCTTTCACCTTCTTGATAAATATTCAAATCAAACTAAAAAACAAATAAATTATACAGGTTTATTTTCTCTTTTTCATGAATAATTTAGCCAATGCTACGTAAAGAGCAGATAAACCAACTAGCACATAAATCACTGTTGATACCACTGATGAACCGAATAGAGAGTCAACCAGGTTGAAATTCAACAATCCTACTAGTCCCCAATTAAGGCCACCAACAACTAACAAAACTATAGCTATTGCAAATATGACCTTGCCGACTTTTTTTGCCATCATTCACCTCCTTTTTATTTAATATCTAAAGAAACTCTGATTTAAAAAGTTTTACTAAAATAAAATTCACAAAAAATAAAGAAATCACCTGCTTTTTCTAATTAGATTAATCAGAATCTTCTCTGAAAGTTTCTTCCGCCAAATCCACGATTTCCGCCAAAGTTTCTTCTTGGTGGTCTTTCTTCCATTGGCTTTGCTTCAGAAACTCTAAGTTCTCGTCCCTGCACGTCTTTCCCATTCAAATCTGAAATCGCTTTTTTTGCAACTTCATCATCGGAAATTGTTACGAAACCAAAACCTTTTGAACGTCCTGAAAACTTGTCTTTGATAAGAGTCACTTCTTCTGGATTGTATTCAGAAAACATTTCTTTCAACTCGTTATCATCAACAGCAAAAGGCAAATTTCCTACATGTAACTTCATCTTTCTATATCCTCCTTACAATTTTATAAATAGAAATAACTTATCTACTTCAACGAATTTAATACTCATAAATATCACTAAGAAGAGACATTTTTAAATATTTGTATGAGGTAGATTTATATATTTCCTCAACTTGATTATCTCATGGTAAAAAGATTTTTACAGGTGTGTAAAAATCCCTTATGTCAAAAAGAGTTCGGAATTCTAAAAGACAAGGCAGGACAGATAATGGTTCGCTGCCCCCACTGCAAAAAACTCCAAAAGATAAATTTGAAGAAAAGAGGAAAATCAAAAAAGTAAGATTTATAAGTTAATTCTGTAATGAAAAATTATGTATTTGGAAAAAATTATTGAGGTAAAAACATTTATAGCTCCCCAGGGTTATGGAGATGAAGTAGATGTGAGAGGATTTAATGAAAAAGACAGCTTACAGGAATATTATATAAAAATTCTAAGAAAATTAAACAGGGCTATTTTAAGAAGGTCTGAAGTACAGGAAGTAAAGGTAGTCATGAGTTATCATAAGGAAGAAAATTTTACAGCCCAAAATTCTCAATAAATTCTTCAATTACTTTATATTCCTGAAGAAAATCCTGTCCTTTTTTTGTGAGAGAAAAAGTCTTCTTGTCTTTCTCGTCTATCTCCAGTTTAATAAACTTCTTGCTAATTAATTCATTTATATATTCCTTAAACATTTGCGGAGAAAGATTGGAAGCATACAATAACCTCGTGGGCTTTATTTCCCTGTTTTGCCTTATTGTCTGAAGTATGTCTCTTATAACGTCCAACCTCTCACGTTTCCTTGTTGCCATTTTTCTTTGTAACTTTTATAACCCCATATAAGAATAATAAAAAGAACATTACATTAATTATTCCGATATTGATTAATATTCCCTGATTCCACCTAAAATAAAGCGGAGCAAGCAAATTCAATATCCATGCTGCTAATCCAAGAAGCATTGCAATAAAGTAAAACTTGAGGAATTTATGCTGTCTTCCGTTAGTTCTGTAATTGACATAAGAGATTATTGATGCACAGAAGAAAATTATAATTTGCGAAGCAAACATGAAATAATAAGTATGCCATGTATAATCGAGGACCGCAATTATGACAGCCATTATATGAAAAACTGCTATTTTTGTATTCAACAAAGAACTTAAATATTCTTCTTTAGGAGATTCAAATTTCCTCCACACAAGACTGTAAAAAAGAAAAAAGCCGGCCATTACAAGAAAATATTCAAAAATCATTTGCATAACAAAATAGTTAATAGAAAATGACCAGTCGGAAAGAACTCCAAAAATATATCTCGCTATAAATCCAAGCCCATAAAAAAAGAATGCATTTCTGAAATATCTTATTCCTTGATGCAGGCTTAACTTAAAAAACCTGTCTGTTTTAATGACAATAACTGCACAAATCAGACTGATTGCAAGGGCATAAAGTACTTCCAAAATCCACTTATTTTCAATTACTAACGAATATAAATCCATGAAAAAAACATCTGTTTATGTTATTTAAAGTTTTATGTACAATAGATATATTATTCCTATGTATTTTTCTTTCTTATGCTTTATAAAGAAGATTTGATTGAATAAATTAATTAAAAGAGATAAATTATTCGACATATTAAAAACGAAAATTTAACCTCATCACCCCTTTAACCCCTTCAAGAAACAAGGTGGCGCTGGGCATTATGATGGCTGACACGTTCAAAAATCTCGCCTGCAGCTAAACCTTGTTTCCTACTCTTTTTAAAGAAAAACCAACCCATCAACCCTCAGGAAACAGGGGCTCTGCCCCTTGTTTCCAATAATTCTACCCAAAAGCAATCGAGTAATTTAATATCCCTGCAAAACCAACCCATAAGAGGTAAGGCACTAAAAACAACGCTGATTTCTTGCTTACTCTGGATGTAACATAAATCATTCCTATAATTGACAGCCATAATAAAATTAATTCAAAAAATGCAAGATTTACTTTCTTAAATCCAAAAAACAAAACACTCCAAAAAACATTAAGCAGGAGATTTATTCCAAAAGCCAGTGCTATTTTCAGTTTATATTTCTTCTTTGCATTTATCAATGCAAAAAATAAAGAAAGTGCAATAAGAAAAAACAACACATTCCAGACTACTGGAAAAACCCAGTTAGGAGGAATTAAAGGATTTCTTATTGAATCATACCAAGAAGTGCTTACATTTTTGGAAGTGAACAAACTCCCTGCAAAAGCAGCAATATAAACAACAAGCAAAGAAACAAGCAATACTCTCCATTTTCTCATCACACTCTTTTTCATTTTATATCAAAGAGAGAATTATTTTTAATTCTTTCTAACAAAAATTATTTAAGTAGATTTCCCCTGATATTTAAAAGAGGTAAAAAATGCCGCCGAAATCAAAAAAACTCAAGAAACTTCTAAAGAGCACACAGAGTTATTATGCTGGAAAAAATGTTCCTAAGAAGTATCAGAAGAAGTACGGAAAAACATACAACAAAGAAGAAGCAAAGAAGATTGCTTATGCAATAGCCAAAAGGCAAGGCTGGAAAGTCAACAAAAGAAATCAAAAATAAGTAAGTTGGGAGTAGGCCACCTTTATGAAAATCCTAATTGTAAAGGAATGTTTCATTGGTGTAAGTTGGGAATAGGCCACCTTTTGTCGTTCTTCTCTTTGCAAGAACAGAACGTGTTAACATTCAACTATGCGGTTCTTTTGGTCCCTTTTCGCCGAAGGTGAAAACCTCGTCGAATTCAGAGACACGACCTTGCACCAGTCAAGATGCTCGTTTCATCAAATCCTTCACTTCTAAGCTCAATGCAAATTTCATAGCTCAGTGAAAGCTGTGTCGTTTCTGTAACAGAGCTCCATTTCACAATGGTTCATTTTCATGAATGACTTTGTCACAAACAAAAGTTGTGGGTGGGCGGACCTTCCTCAGAACTCAGCGATTATAATTTTATCACTTATCCATTCAAGGATTGAATCCCGAAAGTTAACTACCCAACTTACAAAAATAGAAGATAAGAAGGGTTTTTAAAAGTTATTAAATCAATGGGATCCCCGAACTCCTGACCCCACTCGTCACTGGATTAACTGCCTCTCTCGTGGAATCATTCGGAGTCGAACGTTCGACATCCCGATTATTATGGGATCCCCGGGAGTCGAACCCGGGACACCATGATCTTCAGTCATGTGCTCTCCCGCTGAGCTAGGACCCCAATAAGATAACAATAATTAATTCTGTATACTTTTAAACTTTTAGAATTGAAAAATTAAAAACATTTATAAAACTAAAAAAATTAAATACAATATAAAAAGATGGCTGAAAAAGAAACAGAGGGATTAGGAATTTCTGGATTTACTCTCGGTGTATTGGCAATTATATTTTCTGGATGGATTGGAATTGTAATTGCTATTGTCGGATTAGTTTTTTGTTTAGTTCAGCAAAAGAAACACAAAACCAAACTCGGAAAAGCAGGAGTTATATTGAATATTGCAGGTATTATTTTGAGCATTGCAGTGATTGTTCTTTATGCGAAATTTATTGCACCTTTGTTAAATCAGCTTCCTAGTGCGTAACATGAAATCAAAAAGAACTCATAAAAATTCACTCTATAGCTTTTTTCCAAAAAACCGTAGAGCAGCAATGGAGATGTCTGTAGGAACTATAGTTACTATTGTCTTATTGGTAACTGTTTTGATTCTTGGAGTGGTTCTGATAAAAAACATTTTTACGAGCGCAAAAAGAGTTGTTGATTTGACAGATGAACAACTTACAAATGAAGTTAACAAATTATTCTCTGAAGAAAGCAAAGTGTCAATATATCCAAGTACGAGATTTATTCAGATAAAACAGGAAGATACTGATGGGGTTGGATTGGGAATTAAAAATTTGCTTACCGGAGCTAGCGGAAGCAAGAAATTTTCTTACACTGTCTCTGTTTCTGATGCAGACATACAAAGCAAATGCGGAATAGATGCAGCAACTGCTGAAAAATGGATTGTGACAGGAAGAGCAGAGGAGAATATAGCAATAGCTTCAGGAGACTCTTCTGTTCAGAGAGTAATGTTCAATATACCAGTCGGAGCACCACTATGCACAATAAGATTCAGAGTAAATGTAGAAGCAGACGGAAGCGTCTATAAGAGTGATTTCTTTGATGTAGAAATCAAGGCAAAATAATAAAGAAAACCCTGTTTTTCTTTATCAATCTATCCTCTAAATTTGGGGCAGCCTGATTAAGATTTAAAAAATCTTATTTCTTAGAATATTAATGCCATTAAGACTCTATAATACACTAACAAGAAAAAAAGAGATATTCAAGCCAATAAAGAAAGATTATGTCGGAATTTATTCCTGCGGACCAACAGTATATTGGTTTCAGCATATTGGCAATTTAAGAACATATATTTTCTCTGATATTTTGAAAAGAGTTCTCCTATACAATGATTATCATGTAAAGCATGTGATGAATGTTACTGATGTAGGGCATCTGACGAGTGATGCAGATTCTGGAGAAGACAAAATTGAAAAAGAAGCCAGGAAAGAAAGAAAGAAAGCAGAAGACATTTCAAATTATTACTGGAAAGCGTTCAGAGAAGATTTCAAAAAACTCAACATTATCGAGCCAGACATTTGGAGCAAGGCAACACAGCACATAAAAGAGATGATTGAAATGATAAAAGTTCTTGAAAAAAAAGGCTATACATACAGAACAAGTGACGGAATTTATTTTGACACCAGCAAATTCAAAGATTATGGAAAAATGGCAAACATAAAAGCAGAAAAATTAATTGCAGGAAAAAGAACAGAGATGAGGGAAAAAAGAAACAAGACAGATTTTGCATTGTGGAAATTCTCAAAAAAAGAAGACAAACGCCAGCAGGAATGGAATTCTCCATGGGGCATAGGATTCCCAGGATGGCATATAGAATGCAGTGCAATGAGTATGAAATATCTCGGAAAGAATTTTGATATACATACAGGAGGAGAAGACCACATACAAATTCATCATACAAATGAAATCGCGCAAAGCGAAGCTTACTCAGGAAAACATTTTGTAAATTACTGGCTTCACGGAGCTTTTTTGACATTCAAAGGAGAAAAAATCAGCAAGAGCAAAGGAGGTTTATACACAATTTCTGAACTTGAAAAAAAGGGTTTCAGTCCTTTAAGTTTCAGATACATGTGCCTGACAACACACTATAGAAAACCATTAAACTTTTCCCTGAAGATTATTGAAGCAAGCCAGCACTCATTCAAGAGATTAAAAAATATAATTCTTGAAATAAAACCTCATCGAACACAGCGAAAAAATAAAAAAAATATCCTTGCTGCAAAAAAACAATTCTTAGAAATAATAAATGATGATTTAAACATACCAAAAGCAGTTTCATTCTTGTGGGAAATTTTAAGGGACAACAGACTGAATGATGCAGAGAAGTATGAACTCGCCCTTGATTTTGACAGGGTTTTTGGGTTGGAATTGAGGGAAGAAGAGACAATTGAAATCCCAAAAGAAATAAAAAAATTAATCAAGAAAAGAGAGGAATTACGAAAAGATAAAAAATGGAAAGAAGCAGATAAAATAAGAAGCAAAATAAAAAAACTTGGATACGCTATTGATGATACAGACAAGGGAGCAAGAATCAGAAAATACAAAAACTTATAAATAGTGTTACAGAAATAAGAAGATGCTTGAATATATAACAGACCACATACAACACGATATCAATGCTATAAAGAGAGAATATCGTGTGGATGTTTCTCCGGAGGTTGGAAGAATTTTGTATAGTTTTGTGTCTTACAATAAAAATAGAAATTGTTTAAGTTTCTCAAAATTCGTAGAATTCATGAATATGATTAGCGGATTGGAAAAATACATAAAAGAAAGAATAAAAAAACCAGTGTCATTGCATGAAACAATAAAGAGCGGCTGGGAAATTTGCGAAATATTAAACAGGGATAAAGAATCTTTATCTGAATTAGAGAGATATGTTCTTAAATTGAAAAATAAGAAGGTTGAACGGAATAAAAAGTTGCCTGTCTTGGTTTCTTAAAATATTTAAATCCCATTTAATTATATCTTGAAAAGAGGAAAATGAAAAAGAAAAAATTTGACTTTGTAAACCTGAAATACAAACCCAGGAAGAATGATTTAATTTGTCTTCTTAAGATTTCACCAAATAAAATCTCTATGCAAAAGGCAGCAAATACTGTTGCATTGGAAAGTTCTGTGGGAACATGGACAAAAGTCGTCGGGCAAGAATATGTTGAAAAGTTAAGGGCACAGGTTTTTTCTATAAGAGGGAAGTACATAAAAATTGCTTATCATGATGCACTTTTTGAAAAAGACAATGTTCCAAATATCCTTTCTTCTATTGCAGGAAATATTCTTGGAATGAAAGCAGTAAAAACAATAAGACTGGAAGATGTAGCTTTTCCAAAATCAATCCTGAAAAGCTTCAAAGGGCCAAAATACGGAATTGCAGGGATAAGAAAAATGATGAAAATAAAAGAAAGACCCTTACTTGGAACGATAATAAAACCCAAATTAGGATTGAATACAGAACATCATGCACAGAGTGCTTATGAATCATGGAAGGGGGGATGCGACCTTGTGAAGGATGATGAAAATCTCGCTTCTCAGAAATTCAATCTTTTTGAAAATAGACTGACAAAAACACTCGAGATGGCTGACAAAGCTGAAAGTGAGACAGGAGAAAAAAAAGCCTATCTTGTTAATGTTACTGCAGAAACAAAAGAAATGATTAAAAGAGCACAGCTTGTTGAAAACCAGGGAGGAAAATATGTAATGCTTGACATACTGACTTCTGGATGGGCAGCACTGCAAACCCTGAGAGAAGCTAATTTTAAAATGGCAATTCATGCTCATCGTGCAATGCATGCTGCTTTCACAAGAAATGAAGATCAGGGGATAAACATGATTGTAATTGCTGACTTTGCAAGATTAATTGGAGTAGATCAAATTCATATAGGAACAGGAATAGGAAAACTTGAAGGAAACATAAAAGATATTGAAGAACTACAAGAAGAGATCGAAAAAAAGAAGGTCAGAGAAACAAGGCACAGATTAGCACAAAGATGGGAAAACATCAAGCCAGTATTGGGAGTTTCTTCAGGAGGTTTGCAGCCAGGACATGTTCCCTTTCTAATAAAGCATCTTGGAAAAGATTTGGCAATACAGGCAGGAGGAGGAATTCATGGACATCCTCTCGGAACAGAAGCAGGGGCAATAGCAATGAGACAGGCAATAAACGCAACACTAAAAAAAATTCCTTTAGAAGAATATGCTAAAACCCATATTGAACTGGAAGATGCTTTGAGAACCTGGGGACCAAAAAAAGATAAAAGTCATCACTGATAAATAACAACTAATAGAAAGATTTAAAAGCCTCTTACTTCTGATTAAATTATGAGCTTAATCAAAAAATTAAGAGCCCCTGCATTGGCTTTGATGCTGTCAGCTGCAAGTATTGGCGCATTTAACGGATGCGCAACAGTCAATCCGTGGCAGGAAGTCAGAGTAGACAGAAGATTTAGAGATGAAGGGATAACACAAAGAATCAGCACTAAAACCACAAAAGAAAAAAGTTTTGATATTTCTGATGCTTATGCTGAAAATGATTCATACAAGGTGATGATTAAAGAATCACTAAAAGAATTCAAATATAGATTAGAAGGAAGAAGAAAAGTAAGAAATTTTGATGAAATTGTGGTAGAACAGAGAAAAGAAGAAACAAATATTGGACCGGCTTGCCTTATAGGTTTGGGAGTTTTAGGTGCTATTTTTGGTGCAAAATTAACTTCAGAGAATACTTTTGAAGGACTTGGCGGAGGACTTTTAGTAGGAATGGGGCTTGGGGGTTTAATTGGTATAGCAATAGATCCGGTATCAACAAGAACAGAAACAAGACAGGGAAGAGTTATACCTAAACAAGAGTTTTCAAATGAGGAAGTAACTTCAACACTTGTAGGAGAAAGTTTTGTATATAGAAACCAGCCTGCAGGAAATGTTAAATTTGGATTTAAAGGAAACAACAAGATTTATAATGCAGGTCCAAATGGAGTGATAGATTTTAGTGTATCACTCGAAAATTGGGCTTTGACAAGAAGAGGATTAGAAAGAAAACTCTATGATATTCCGTTAATCAGAGAAATCAAGCCAAGAACAAGAGACAGACTAAGAGGAAGACTTTTGAGGGCAATTTCAGACAAAGCATTTGAATATATTATAGAAACAAGAGAAGAATCTTCCAATCCTGATTTTATAATAAAGAATGATACCCAAAGAGTTAAGTTGGACGGATATGAACTTCCTGACAGTGCAATTTACAAAATAGTCCAGCAATTCGTGAATGAAGAAATTAATCCTTCTGTTAAAACCCTGAAACTTACTGTAAAAGATGATTTGACTCATGTCCCAGTAAGAGACTTTAATTTGGAATTCACAACAGATTCTCCTTCAAAATCAGAACTTGCAGGAAGATACTTCACAGGAAGTTTAAGAAATTATGCTCAAAAATATATCTTGGATTATTTAAATGGTTCTGGAACGATAAGAGGGCTTCCAGAAAATATTGAGCTTAAAGTTTATGCTCCTTCAAATCTCTTCCTTGAGATAACTCATCCTGAATACAATTTTGTTGATGGAGAAATACCTATAGAAGGAAATACAAAGAGAATAGCTTATATGGTAGATAAGGGAAACAAAATCAGGCTTCAAAATTCAGGGGAAACTACTGGAAGAATAGAAGAATATTGAAAAATTTAAAAGTATATTATTCTAACATTATTAATGAAAAAGAAGAACATAAAAGAAAAAATAAAGTCTTCTGGGAATAAGTTCAGAAGAGAGTTTAAAAAATCAATAAGTACTGCAATAATTGCCGCATTTGGTTTTTTAGTTGCATTGGTATGGAGAGACGTGATAACTGAATATGTAAATAAAATCACAGAATTGAGTCCTCTGAAAGGAAACTTAATAAGTGCGCTAATAATCACATTGATATCAGTGATTGGAATTTTCATAGTAACCCGAGTTGGTGAAAACTCAAAATGAAAAAGTACAGAAAAGCTGTTTTTGTTGTTATTTATTCAAGAAATAAAGGGGAAATTGAATACCTAATCCTAAGGAGAAAACTTCACTGGAGAGGATGGGAATTTCCTAAAGGAGGGCTAGAGAAAGATGAAACAAAAAGAGACGCTGTCAAAAGAGAAGTCAGAGAAGAATCAGGATTAAAATTATTGAGAATAAAAAGATTTGATTTTTCTGGAAGATATCTATACAAAAAAGAATTTGCAGACAGATTAGGGATTAGAGGACAGACATTCTCTCTATATGCTGCAGAAGTCAAAAAAGGAAAAGTAAGAATAGATAAAAGAGAACATTCTGGATACAAATGGATGAGATTTAGAGAGGCAGTAAAAAAGGTAAGATTTAACAATCAAAAAAAGAGTTTAAGAATTGTAAATAAACGGCTAAAAAATGAAATTCAGGGAATTTATAACAACTTCAAAGAATAAAGTTCTCGCAGGAAAAGACGCAGAAAGCAATGAACAACTTGTGAAACTTTTTATTGGAAAAAGCAACAAAATATTTCACACTGAAAAATCAGGAAGTCCATTCTGTGTTATTGAAAATATCAAACCCAGTAAGAGAGATATAAAAGAAACAGCAATATTTTGTGCAAGCAAAAGCCAGGATTGGAGAGACAATAAGAGGGATGTTATAGTCCATGTCTTTACAGGAAAAGACACATATAAGAGAAAGGGAATGAAAAAAGGGATGTTTGGAGTTAGAAAGTTCAGGGAAATTAAAGTAAAGAAAAAGGAGATTGAGAAAGCTGTCATACAAGCAGGAGAAAAAAAGTAAAAGAATAAAATGACATTCACAGAGCCATTACGCATAGCCACTACGCATAGGCATCGCGAGACAAAACAACACTTCGCGAGGTATGGAAAATGACATTCACAGAGATGCAAATCGGAAAAAACGGAATAACAGACAATTTCATTGAAACATTAAAAAGCAATTTCAAAAAAAATGAAAACGTGAGAATTTCTGTTCTTAAAAGCGCAGGACATGAAAAAGAAAAAATAAAAAAATATTCTGATGAAATTCTGGAAAAATTAAACTCGCGACCTCGCTTGCATAACACTGGCCTTACTTCCGCGAAATCGCTCGGGAAAAAATACACTGCAAAAATAATTGGATTTAAAATAATTGTAAAGAAATGGCGTAAAGCAAGAAATAATTAACTGCAGCTTCCTGATGGAGTGCTACTTGAAGTTGAGGTTAATTGTGTTGTGCATTCAGAAGGAACATCATTGAAAGCTTCACAGATTGTTCCTTTATACAGCTCTGAATCTCCGTATTGATAAACAGTATTTGATTGAACGCCATTTATCACTAATGTTGGAGAACCATTTGCCCCTGCTGCTTCTGAAGCTGCTTCATCTGTTTTCATTAAGTCAAGTCCATCAGAACTTACACATGAATTGATAGTGTTTATATTGACATTTGCTTCTTTTGCCGCATCCTGCCAGCATGAGCCATCGCTTCCGCAATTGTCATTTACATAATTTGCAAATGTAAACCATGTTCCAATACCATAATTCTTTATCACGCATGCTTCTCTTTCATCCTCTGTTACCTCACCAGAACCATGAAGAGAATTTACCACATTTCCGCTTACACTTACAATAAAGTGAACATTCCAGTCAACCTTGTCTTTCAAGAGGTTATAAACAGGTTGCATTGTTTTTTCAGCTTGATTTCCATAAGGACAGAAACTCATAACATAAAGTTCTACGCTTGGCTTGTCTGACTTAGGAATTGTTTCTGTTTGAGTTTGTGTGTTTGAAGAAGACTGTGAAAGTACAGGTATAAGTCCATTAACAATATTCCTGCCGTCTTTTGTCATGTATATTGAAGTTGCCTGCCCATCAATATCAACATTTAAATTATATAATCCTGAATCTTCACTAACTTTATTAACTGAAACATCAACACCCTGCAATTTTGCATAATTTACTAAATTATCAGCAGCTTTTTCTTTTGATACATTTCCCGTGATTCCACCAGAAAAAGTTGCAATTAGAAGTATTATAACCAAAGCAGCGCAGACAAATGTTGAAAGAACCCAAGGATTTTCTCTTATTTTTTCAGTAATGGATTTTTTGTTAGAATGCTCATGTTCGGGCTCTTTTTTTTCTTCCTCTTCCATTTTATGCATAAATAAAAGCCACTTAAAAATGTTTTGGTGCTTTAAGATACAAATAAATATTAAAACTCTCTTTTGTATTTTATACCATGCCTTATAATATTATACTCGGAAGAAATGAATCTGACAAAAAAATTTTTGAAGAAAGAGGATTGATTTTCATTGGAAAAGGATATGTCAAAATGGGGCAATATACTTCTTTAAGCAATAAAATTTTTATGGATGTGGCAAGGAGCCATGTTGTTCTTGTTGCAGGAAAAAGAGGAAGCGGGAAGAGTTATACTTTGGGGGTTATAGCAGAAGAACTTTCAAATTTGCCTGCAGAAACAAGTCAAAATATTGCTTCGCTTATTTTTGATACAATGGGTATCTACTGGACTATGAAATTTGAAAATGAAAAAGACAGAAAACTTTTGCAGGACTGGAATTTAAAATCAAAAAATTTGCCTGTCAAAATCTTCGTGCCGGCAGGACATTTTGATAGTTATTTAGACAAAGGAATTCCCATTGACAAGAAATTTGCTCTTGATGTAAAAGAATTGGCTCCTGAAGACTGGATAATAACTTTTGGATTGGACATAACAGATCCTGTTTCTATTCTAATTCAGAGAATATTAGGAAAATTAAAAGAAAGAGAAAATTTTGATATCAGGAGAATTATTTCTTCAATAGAAGAAGATGAAAAAACAGAACAGGAAATAAAAAATGCTGCTATTGGATTGTTTGAAGCTGCAGAAGAGTGGGGAATTTTTGCCAGTGGAACTGAAAGGGCAACAGAAATAAAAGACCTGATAAATGCAGGAGTAACTTCTGTTCTTGATTTGAGTGTGTACAATTCTGTTGGAGCATTTAATATAAGGGCACTTGTTATAAGCTTGGTCTCAAGAAAAATTTTCAACCAGAGAATGGACGCAAGAAAAAAAGAAGAAATAGAATCTGTTTCAAAGGGCATTAATATTTCTTTCATGGAAGAGAAAAAAGAGAATCCATTGGTTTGGATTTTTATAGATGAAGCACATGAGTTTCTTCCTCTGAACAAAAAAACTGCAGCAACAGATGCCTTAGTGCAATTATTGAGAGAGGGAAGGCAGCCGGGAATTTCTCTTGTTCTCGCAACCCAGCAGCCAGGACAAATTCACAGAGATGTAATGACCCAGTCTGATATTGTCATATCTCACAGAGTTACAAGTCAGCCAGACTTAGAAGCACTTAATTACATAATGCAAAGTTATCTTCTTCAGGGAATAAGCACTTATATGAATGATTTGCCTTCTCTAAAAGGAAGTGCCATAGTATTGGATGACAATTCAGAGAGAATTTATCCGATAAGAATTCGCCCCAGATTTACATGGCACGGAGGAGAGGCTCCGACTTCTGTAGGATATAAAAAAGAAATTTAACTTTTAACCTAACCTTCTTCGCTTCCTAAAAAATCTTTTCAAACCGAGATACAAGCCTATCAGTATTCCAACGCTGATAGTTGCTATTAT